>CAYOFY010000006.1:0-42078 GCA_964403465.1 uncultured bacterium | reverse complement strand
ATTGCCACGGGACTTCGTCCCTCGCAATGACAAAAGAGTGGCGGGGATTGCCACGAGCCGATGAAATCGGCTCTCGCAACGACAAAAAGCGTCGTTTGACATCTCACATTTCACGCTTTTCGAGAGTTTGGGGTAAAGGAGGAATTGCAATGAGATACGAGATGATGTTTGCCGGACAGTTAAGAGAGGCAATCAAAAAGAATACTCCTGTTGTGCTTCCTGCGGGCGTTCTTGAGTACCATTCCGAACACGCGGTCTTCGGGGTTGACACCCTGTTGATTGTGAGGGCGCTGGAAATCCTTGAAAAGGAGATGGATATCGTCATATGCCCGCCGTTTTACTATGGGGCGGCAAGTTATGCCGTTGAACCCCCGGAGAATAACGGCACCATACACGTGACAAGCCATTCCGTATACCTGCTGGCAAAAGACATATTCAGGGGCATGCTGAGGGTGGGACTCCGGAACATGCACGTCTTCATACACCACCAGAGCGAGAATTTCGCGGCAGGCATGCCCACTGACCTCGCCTTCAGGTTTGCCGCAAGGGAAGCCATCTTTGAATACATAGAGAAAGAACGAGGAGAGGGCTGGTGGGGAAACGAGAGCATGAAGGATTATTACTCAATGCACGAGAAGGGTTCTGACCCGTTCAACTGGATCAAGGTCCATCCTTTCATGGACGGGGATACCCAGAAAAAGTTCCCCATAGACCATGCAAGCCAGCAGGAGACATCCCTCATGATGGCATTCTGCCCCGAAGGCGTTGATATGAAAAGGTTCTCGGAAAAGAAATGGTACAGCGCAGGTGCGAAAAAGGCCAGCATGGAATACGGCAACGCCGCAAAAGAGATGATACTGAAAAAGATGAAGAAACTTCTTGAAGGATAATATGAAAAAGGAACTTGTTGCGGGACAGATAGGATGCGGAGGGTTTGCCCGCCAGTGGCACGGACGGATAGCCTCCAAAAATCCGCATATCTCAAGAATCAAGTGGGCATGCGATATATCCGGAGAAAATGCAAAATCATACGCGCGGGAGTTCAACGCTGAACAGGTCACTTCTTCATTCATGGACGTGCTGACAGACCCGGAAGTTGACATTGTCCTCATAGCCACCTCGCATTCGGCAAGGGTTCCGATAATAGAAACAGCGGCGCAAAACGGCAAACACGTCTTCTGTGAAAAGCCGCTGGCAGTATCTGAAAGAGACTGTTACGACATTCTGCGTGCGCTCAAGAAAAGCAGTATTAAGCTCTGCGTCAACTACAACCGGCGCTCGGCTCCGGCGATGGTCGCCCTGAAAAGAGAGTGGCTGAAGCACAGGGAAAACCCCCGGCATCAGCCGTGGCAGTATATTGAAAACCCTCGCGAGAAATTGATAGAAGAAAAAATAACGGATTTCCTCATCCGAATCCAGGACGAGAGTTCAAGTTTCCGCATGGTACACCTTGACCCTTACACAGGCGGCGGGCTTATTATCGGGGAAGCGGTGCACTGGGTGGACCTGCCATGCTGGCTCTTTGACAGCGACAGGCCTGTTGAAATACACGCATGGGGTTCGGCGCGGATGAGGTTCGGTATCTATCTCTCGTTTCAGAGCGGTAATGCGGCGACAATCACCTCCTCTCCCAACGGTTCCTTTGACTACCCCAAGGAGATGTATGAGATTGCCTGTGGTGGTGCATTGTTCAGGATGGAGTCTTACGTCGAAAACCAGTATTACGGACGGCCGGGGATAGAGCGCGAATTCTTCCCTCCGGCAGTTGACGCTTATGAAAAGGCGAGCGACAGGGAGGGACTGGCGGGGTACCTGGAAAAACACAACCAAAGGGCTCGGAATTCCAGGAATCTGAGAAAAGAGTGGAATAACCTTCTGTATGATTGCGGGGTGGAAGAATCCTTCAACGGTTTTGTCAACGCAGTCCTTTACAACACTCCTGTCCCTTGCGATGCAATTGCCGGATACAGGGCGACGTACCTGGCAAACCTCGCCATGAAATCAATAGAGGTTAACCATCCTCTGCCGGTTGCGGTTGACAGATGGGACATGTATGTCGAAGGATGACGCAACTATCTGAAATAGCCAGATGACCTACTTGATTTTCTTTCTGTCTTCGCTGGTGCAATCTCTCGGAGGTTTCGGAGGGGGCCTTTTTGCCGTCCCCCTGCTCACACTGCTTTACGAACCGAGATTCATAGTACCGTCCTTTTCACTGGTAAGTTTCCTGCTTAATTTCGTCGTTCTTCTTGAGGTGCGCAACAGGATAGAATGGAACAAGGTGACGGTCATATCCCTGAGTTCCTTCATCGGAGTGCCAGCCGGAACCCTCGCGTTGAAATTCCTTGACCAGAACTTAATCCGCCTCCTCATAGCAGTGGTTACCCTTATACTCGGCATGTTTTTCCTTGCAGGATTCAGACCTCCTGTCAGGGAGAACAAGCCGACACTTATCACCGCAGGGCTGGCAAGCGGGTTCCTCAATGGGGCCGCGGCAATGGGAGGTCCGCCGCTCATATTCCTCATGATGGCGCTGGGGCTTAGGAAAGATGAATTCAGGGCCACGCTGGCAGGATGTTTCGCCTTCTCCGGCACGCTCGGAATCATTCTTTATTTCACCAACGGTCTTTTCAATGTGCCAAACCTGAAGATATCCCTATTTGCGTTTCTCCCTGCCCTGATAGGAACGTTGCTCGGCATCATGATAAAGAATCTTCTGCCCGAAGAAAAATTCGGCAGGATTATAGTTTTAGTCATAATACTCATAGGCGTGCTCGGTACGTTCCGGGCTTTGTCCCTGCTGACAGGTTGATGTTTTGAAAACCGTTGCTCTTGTTTTATTCAGAGGTTGACAATAAAATTCAGGCAAGGTTGACAATAAACGGACAATAGCAAAAGGATATATATGAATATGAAAGGTGAAAGAATTCCGTTTCTGCCGCAGTTTGATAACCTGGAAGAATGGAGCCGGATACGCAGGAAATTCCGCGAAAAATGGCTTGTTTATCTCGGGAAACTGCCCGGACATGCCGGCGATATGGAAATACGGGTCATTTCGGAAGAAAAAAGGGGAGCTCTTATCCGGCAGAAGATACGGTATGCCACGGGAACATCCTTCCACGCCGAGGCGTATGTTATCCGGCCACAGAGGATAAGAAGGAAGATGCCTGCCGTCGTGGTCTTCCATTCAACAGAGGATTCAAACATTGACGAACCGGCAGGGCTGGACAGAAGTGTCCCTCCGTCAAGGTATACGGCTCTCCATCTCGCCCGGAGGGGGTACGTTACAATCAGCCCCCGGTGTTTCATCTACGGCAACGAAGAGATGCCCGCGCCCCACGACATCGCGGCAAGACGGAAGGAACTGGTAAGGAAGGTGCAAAGATATAACCCGGGTTGGATAGGCATGACAAAGATGCTTTCCGACGGGATGATAGCGGTTGACATCCTTGAGCAATATGCCTTCGTGGACAGAAACCGCATGGGCTGTATCGGTTTTTCCCTCGGCGCAAAGGAATCACTTTATCTTGCTGCTTTTGACGAGCGCATCAATGCATGCGTATGTAACGAACCGGGGATAGGCATAGGTTTTTCAAACTGGGATGCGCCCTGGTACCTGGGTGCTGGAATAAAGGGGAAAAAAGATATGGACCATCACCAGATCATTTCCCTTATCGCCCCGCGGGCATTCCTTCTCGTATGTGGGGAAAGCGAAGACGGGGCAAGAAGCATGCCTTACATTGAAGCGGTGAAACCGGTGTACAGAATGCTGGGTGCGGAAGATTCCTTGAAAACAATCAGGCATAAAAAGGGGCATCTCTGCGTGCCGGCAGTAAATACAAAGGTATACCGATGGCTTGACCGCCATCTTGGAAATGTATAAAAATGCCGAAAAAGACTTTATCTCTTGAAATCAATCCGCAGGGCAAATGGCAGATTGTTGTCCCCTTCAACACGCCGTTCATGCTGGACGATCTCAGCACCAGAATATATATCAACGGCATATGGGTTGGCCTCTTCGGGGGCGATATCCGTAAACGGTCAATCAATTTCCGGGAAACCGGAGAAACTGCTCTCCTTAAGGAAAAATCCCGGCAGTTTGCCGCCTCTCTCAGGTTAGACTGCCCCCGCGGGAGCCACTACCTCATCATGCAGTTGAAACTCAGGAACCTTTCCAGCGCAGACCTTCTGCTCGGCCCTTTGCATCTTGCGGAATTTCCGCGTGTCACGCGCAACGCGGCGGGAACGAAAGGGCTGAAGGTCTTTGTTGACAGCGGAGGCGGCTGGTGGACGGGCGCGGTTGACATTGAAAGCACCGCTCCCTGCAGGGAGCAATGGGAACTGCTGCCCGGGGAAGAGAAAAACCTTGTATCACGCAGATATGGCAACATAAGGAAACCGTTTCCCGGATTCCACAACAGCGCAGGAGGCATAAGCGCATTATTTTCACCCGCAGACAACACCTCCATGATAGCGTCTTTCCTGACTGCGTATAGAACAATAAACAACGTCGTATGGCTCCATGACGCGAAAGGAAACACCCTCTCGGGATGGGCATCATGCAACTTTGCCGGTTATTCGCTCAAGCCGGGGGAAGCAATCTCTTCGGAAAAGTTCTTCCTGGGATTTTATGACTCTCCCTTTGAAGGTCTCGAGAAATATGCTGCGCTCGCCGGCAGGGAAATGAAGGTGAGACTTCCGCAGTCTGTTCCGCTCGGATGGTGCTCATGGTACGCATACCGGTTGAAGATAGGTGAGGAAGAGATCCTGAAGAACGCGCGATGCATCAGGAAAAGATTTCCCGGCTTTAACTTTTCATACATCCAGATTGACCACGGGTGGCAGTATAAAGACATCTGCGGGCAATGGACAGAAACCAACGAACGGTTTCCACACGGACTGAAATGGCTCTCGAAAAGACTGAACCGTATGGGATACAGGCCCGGTTTATGGCTCGGTCTTTTCACCGTACTGGAGTCTTCCCCGGTGTTCAGAGAGCATCCCGAATACATGATACAGGACAGGTGCGGAAAACCTCTTGAAATGCCTTACAGGTGGTCATGGCCTCCGAAAGAACGCATATATTACCTGGACCCAACGCATCCCGGCGCACGCAGGTTCATAAAGAAATTCCTCATGGAACTGAGAAAATCGGGTATCAGATACTGGAAGATAGATTTCACCTGGGGGATTGCCGATAACAGCCCGGAGGCAGTCTACCATGACAGGAATGCGGTCAAAGGGGCTGAAGTCTACCGCAGGGGGCTTGCCCTCGTTTCTCAAACCCTGAAAAACGACTATATATACTGGTGTTCAAATCCGATTAACCTCGGTTTCGGCATGGGCTCAACGAGCATGAGCGCCTGCGACATAGGAAATACCGGTTTTTCCCTGGACAGGAATGTTGAGGGCCGAACGGAAAATCTTGATTATTTCCGGCGTAACGCAACCACGCTCATCTCCCGGTATTTCCTGCACAGAAAACTAATATTGCTCAACCCCGATGTTGCGGAAGCCGGGCTGCCCGGAGATACGGAAGAAGCAAGAATAAGGATTTCGCTGGTTGCCCTTTCCGGAGGACAGGTCTTCCTCGGAGACAGTCTTCCCTCCCTCGCGGAAGAACGGTGGAAAACCCTTTCGGTCTGCATTCCTCCTTACGGCAAAGCGGCAAGGCCAGTTGACCTCTTTGCTCATACATACCCGTCATCATATCCTCAAATCTGGCATCTCCCTGTCAAAACAGGATGGAGCAATTGGGAGGTGGTCGGTTTGTTCAATCTGGCAGAAAAGGCCTCGGAAATCACCGTGGATTTCGCATCCCTGAAACTGGAAAGGGACAAAGCGTATCTCGTATACGAATTCTGGTCAAAGAAATTTCTCGGGATATGCAGGGGTTCCCTGAAAATGCACATGGCTCCTGTGACAACCAGGCTTCTCATGATCCGGAAAGTGCCGTCGCATCCCTTTATACTTTCAACCGACATGCATATCACGCAGGGGGCGGTTGAACTTGACTCGGTGCGGTACGACAGGAGAAGACATGTGCTGCAGGGAAGAGCTGTCAGGCAAAAGGGAGATACAGGAACTCTCGCCATCTTCATCCCCGGCGGGTACAGGGTCAAGGAGGCATCTTCTGCCGTCAGATGTGATGGAGGCATCGCTTTCCTTTCGCTCTCTTTCCGAAGGGCAGAGATTGACTGGCATATGGAGTTTATCCAGGAGTGATGACCGGCCCACTGGACAAACCCCGAGATTTATTTTAAGATTGGTGGGATTGACCGCATTTTTCAGGAGGAAGTTTTCATGAAAATGAAGGAGACCTTTGAGATAAGGATAATACGCTCGCCATGGAGCAATTTTTACGGACGAGAAATTGAGGATTCCTGCAGGACTCATCCGGACAGTTATCTCAAGGAGATAGCAGATGAGGGATTCAACGCGGTATGGCTGCACTGCGTCCTCAGAGACATAGTCGCCTGCGATGCATTCCCGGAGTTCGGAAAGAAAAAGCATGAGCAGATACCCGCTCTCAACAGACTGGTGGAGAAGGCGGCTGCATACGGTATCAGGGTCTTCCTCTATCTCTGCGAGCCGCGGGGCTTCAGGGAAAACGACCCCTTCTGGAAGAATAACGAGGATGTCAGAGGACAGCCGGCCGATTTTCCCGGAACCGGAGAACACAGCGGCAGGTACTCCGCGCTTTGTTCAAGCACCCAAAAGGTAAAGGATTTCCTTTGCCAGAGCAGTTACAACGTGTTTCGCAAGGTGCCCGGACTGGGTGGAGTCTTCATGATAACTGCCAGCGAATTTCATACCCACTGTTATTCTCACTTCCCCAGGTGGCAGAAAAAGTTCAACGACCCTTTCATGGAAGAATGGGCAAAACAGTCTTTTAACTGTCAAAGGTGCGCAGAACGGCACCCTTCAGACGTCGCCTCCGAGATAATAACCCTGGTAAACAGGGGGATAAAGGATGCCAGCCCGGGAGCGGAGGTTATTGCGTGGAACTGGTCGTGGTACATACTTGAACCCGAGCCGCAGAAAAAACTTCTCTCGCAACTCCCGAAGGATGTAATCATACAGGCGGATTTTGAACGGGGCGCTTTCAAAACAGTCATGCACAAGCGGCTGGAGATTGACGAATACAGTTTTTCATACACCGGCCCCTCCCCGAGATTCAAGAATCTGTTTCATCAGGCAAAAAAAAGGGGGATGCGGGTGACTGCAAAACTGCAGACAGGTGCAACCCACGAACTTGTAACGGTCCCGTATATCCCGGTTCCTTACATACTTGCCGAGAAACTGGACAGGATGAAAAAGATGGGTGTTGACGGGTACCTGGGCTGCTGGATATTCGGGGGAAACGTATCTGCCATGAGCAAGGTTGCAGGCAGGATGTCCACCAATCCGCTCCTTTCGCCGGCGCAGGCAGTGAGAGAGGTTGCTGTTGAGGAATTCGGGCCGGGACCGGCAGACTGCGTCGCAAGGGCATGGAAACTCTTCTCTGCGGCATGGAAGACCTACCCTTTCAGCATCCCTTTTCTTTACTACTCGCCCATCAACTATGCGACGGCTTATCCCTTTGACCTTTCAGCAAAGGAAATCGGCTCCATACCGTCCTGGCTTCCTCTTCCCAGGGATGGCCGGGGACATATCGCCGCGGGGGACAGCACCGGGGCATGGATTGCGCCTTTCACCGCAGGGTTTGTTACAAAAGTTCTGAAAAAACTCCTCATGGAATGGGAAAAGGGCGTGGCCGTGCTTGAAGAAGGCGCAGGGCAGTGGAGAGCCGCACGGTATCAAAAAGAGACGGATATGGCCGTGCACATATCACTGCTCATCATGTCCACCATGAACATCATCAGGTTCTATGACCTTCTGAAGAAATACAGGGCAAAAACCGCAGGCACGGGAAGATTGTTGAAAGAACTGCTGGAGGACGAACTTTCCATCTCGGAAAGAGACAGGGAAATCATGGGACGGAACAGGGATTTCGGGTATCACGCCGAGGCCCACGAATATTTCATAACACCGGCTGACATTGAATACAAGATTTCCCTTCTCAAAAGACAGCTCAAGAACCTGCCGTGAACCTGCTATTCCATCAACTCCTTCAGGCTGCGCGCATGTGCGAAGAACTCTTCAACATCCATCTCCTTTATGAAGTTCACTCCTCTGCTTGCCCTTATGCGGGCAAACCTGCTGCCCCCGAAGAAGTCCCTTCCAAGAACTTTCTTAATGAGAGCGCCCTGCTCAACCATTATCTTCTGGGCGAGTTCCGAAAAGGGCCCGTCATGCTCGTAACTCGGGAAAGATGCGCTCCTCTGGGAAGAAAAACAGGTGTCAAATGCGCTCCTCAGGATGGCAAGGGAATTCATTGAAACGGGAACGTAGATGTTTGCATCCGAAGGGTGGAACCTGTGCCATATGTTCCTGTACCCCCATATCTTCACGCGCTTACCCGTTTCGGAAACATGCTTCTTAACACCTTCGGTGATTACCTGCAACACCTTGTAATGGGTATCGGGACCGGTCCCTTCCGGGTCAAAGGCGACGGTAACAATATCGGGCCTGACCCTCTCCATGACCGCAAGAAAAGGTTTTACATCCCGCTTCCACTCGGGCTGGGGGGTAAAGATGTCTCCGGTATAGAACCCGAGCCGGAGATGGAAGATGTTGTCGCAACTGAAACCAAGGTGAGCCCAAAGAAGTTCCTCCTCCCATTCCCGTATCATGCCCTTCATCCTCTGAACGTCCGGTGTATCCTTCTTTCCGGGATAAGAATTCAATATCGACCTCTTCAGAGCCGCGCTCTTTTCCAGTATCCTGCCGATTTCCTGCGTGGAGGCGACCTCTGCCATATTCCTCAGGCATCTCCTGGCCTCTGCTTCTCTTCTGACCTCTTCCCTGCCTGCCGCAACGCCGTCAAGGTACCTGTATACGTCCCTGTTGCGTCCGACCACGTTATCAGGCCTGAAATAGTCCTTCTCGGCGATAAGGCGCTTCAATCTCCCTTCCCCTGCAAACCTTTCCATGTTCTCCAGCATGAGGAGCGTGTAACTGTTGGTGATGGACGTAAAACCGCTGGTCAATGTTGCGAAGAAGTGGGAACTGGTGGGCTGCCTCACAAGGTGAAGTATGTAGGGAAGGTACCCCAGCATGATGTCGTCGTGGTGCGGGGCCGTGTGCAGGAAAACCCTGTTTCCTGTCTCCTGCCTGCCCCTGTGAATCCTCCGCCTGAAATCCCTGTCTATCTTTTCCGTCAGGTCCTTGAGCCGCAGTTTTTTCTCCTTCTCCAGGAGAACCTTCCCGAAAACATCTTTCCTGACGTCGGAATTGGATAACTCGGTAATCTTCCTGTTCTGGCCGTAGGATATATCCACCAGGATTCTCTCTTTTTCTGAAGACGGGATTTTCCTGCACCGCTTCAGCCTGTCTATCCTTCTTCCGGTCAGCGCGCTTGCAGCGCCCGTCGTCAGGTAGAACCTCGCACCCGGGGTTCCGTGAAGGGACGTTGCGGGATAGAGAATATCCTGTTTTTCCTCAACCGCATTTCTTACAACGGCCGCCTTGCTCTCGCCCGCGGCCATGATGATTGCGGTAACCGACGGGTTCCTGGCAATCGTGGCAAGGCCTATGGTCATAACAGCCTTGTCCCTTGATATCTCTATTCCACCCAGGTCGCCTGCCGAAGCCGCGGCGGTTTCATAGTTGATGTTCAGCACCCTTGTTGTTGAATTATGATCCGAGCCCCTTATGTTGAATGCGATGTGTCCGTCCGGACCTATGCCCCCGAGGAAAAAACCTATTCCTCCGAGCTCATCTATCCTGTTCTCGTACTCCATTGCGAACCTGTCTATTCCGTACAGCGCCTCCTGCTGCTGACGTTCGGTTTCGTTCCTCGGCTTCCTGTGCCGCAGGGATAGGTCCACCCTGCCTTCAGGGAAGACGGAGGAGAGATTCCTGCCGGCAGGAACGCCGGTCGTCCAGGTATCCATCAGGAGCGCCTTTTTCCTGTCCATCCCGAAACCGCTGATATAGAACTTTCTGATGTAGTGGCTGAAACTATTCTCCCTCCCGGGGTCTATGGGATAAAACTCGTCTATCTGCACAAACAAGCAGGACTTCATTTCAGGCGGGAAGGATGTGTCAATGCCCCACGATGCCAGTTCTTTCTTCACCCTGCCGTCGCTCCACCTTTCAAGGTAGTAATCGGTCCAGTTGATGAAATGCTCAGGGGTTTTGCCCGTGGGCAGCGAGACAACGCCTCCCGGGTTTTTCTGCAACCATTCAATGAAACGCAGAGCTGCTATATTTCCCAGGGACGGGAAATTCGGGACTTCCAGCACCTTGATTTTTTCGTATGGAGGATAGATTATTTCCTTCCCGAACCTTGAAACGGCAATTTCCTCAACCCTTGAAGAATTATCGTATTTTTTCATTTTTTTATTATAACACACCTCTTTAAGTTCTCCCGGTTAGTATTTCAAAATATAGCAAGACGGCAAGGAGGAGGTCCCGACTGACAAAGGCAGACGGCCTTTGTCGGGATCCCGATGCATCTTATTCGGGACGACGAAGCGTATGTAAAGAATACGCTGAGGATACCGACGACGCAGCCAACGAAGCTATATGAAGAAAGACTAATCGGAATCAGGCGCGGGGATGGGCTTTATTGTAGAACTCCCTGAGCCGTTCAACGGTAAGATGGGTGTAGATCTGGGTGGTGGTTATCCTCTCGTGCCCCAGAAGTTCCTGGACGGTCCTGAGATCGGCACCCCTCTCAAGCATGTGGGTCGCAAAGGTGTGCCGGAAGGTATGCGGTGTAATCTTTCTGCCCATACCTGCGTGCCTTGCGTATTTGTCAACAATCCTCTCGACACCCCTTTCCGTCAGCGGCCTGCCGTACTTGTTCAGGAAGACCGTTTCTTCCCCTCTGTGCGGCTTTCTTTCCATGTACTCTATGAGGGCGTTGATTGCCGGCCTGCCGACAGGCACAATCCTCTCCTTCTTCCCCTTGCCTTCAACCTTTACCATCTCTTCCACCAAGTCCACGTTCTTCCTTTTCAGCGAGGTCAGCTCTCCGACCCTTATGCCTGTCGCATACAGGATTTCCAGTATCGCCCTGTCCCTGGCTGCCTGCCAGTTTCCGCCCGAGGGCGCTTCAATAATCCTGAGCATTTCCTTGACGGTGAGAAATACAGGGAGTCTTTCGGGAACCTTCGGTGAACGCAGGAGCAGTGCAGGATTGGAATGAATCATCTTCCTGCCGCTCAGGAACCTGAAAAATGCCTTCAGGCTCGCCACCTTCCTTGCCAGCGTTTTCTCGGTGCAGTCATCCCCTTCCTTGAGATGGGCCAGGAAGTTCAGAAGCAAGGGATAATCCACCCCCCGGAGCGAGGATACCCTCCTGCCGCTCAGGAATGCAAGGAACTGCCGCAGGTCTGTTTTGTACGCCCGTATCGTATTGGAAGAGCAGTTCTTCTGGTGGGCAAGGTAGTCAAGGAATTTCTTGAGCGACTGTTTCATGAGTTGCGTCAGTCTATCTTCCCCTTCGTTGACGGGATGCGGTTTCCTTCAATCCTGACGGCATCCCTCAGAGCGAGCGCCAGCGATTTGAAAACCGCCTCGTTGATGTGATGCAGGTTCTCCCCGTAAACAAGGTTTATGTGAAGCGTTATGCCGCCGTGCATCGCAAACCCTTTTATAAACTCTTTTGCATCCTCGGTTTCAAAACTCCCCTCGCGGCCCCTCACGGCCGGAACGTTGAAAACAAGCAGAGGCCGGCCAGATATGTCAAGCGATGCATTTACCAGCGTCTCGTCCATGGGTGACGAGGCATAACCGAACCTCCTTATCCCCTTCTTGTCGCCGAGCGCATTCTTCAGCGCCTGCCCCAGGCATATACCCGCATCCTCCACAAGATGGTGCTCATCAACCTCAAGGTCACCCTTCGCCTTTATCCTGATGTCAATGCCTGAGAATCTGGAGAGAAGTTCCAGCATGTGGTCAAGAAAGCCAACCCCGGTGGATATGCTGCAATCACCCCTGCCGTCAAGGTTTATATCTACCGATATGTCAGTCTCTTTTGTTTTCCTCTCTACCTTCGCCTTTCTTTCCATACCTTTATTTTATCAAAACCGCCCCGTCTGTCAATTCGCCGCACAAATTTTCAGATTTTCTATTTTATTGTATAATACTACCGTTGGGATTAAGAGAACGACCGGAGGGCCTTTGCAGGTAGATTTTTCATCTTTTTGCCAGACAACTTTTCATACCATGAAAAAAACAAGATATCAAGGGGAAATATACAAACCACTACTTATAAAAGAGGAGGTATTGATTGACTATAAAATACATCAAAATATTGTAAATAACAATCTCAAAGGTGTTAAAAAAAACTATGGAATTTTCTTTACACCTGAACGAATTGTTGATTTCATGGTAAATTTGATAAATCTTCCCGAATATCCTGATAGAAAAACTAATATTCTTGAACCGGCCTGTGGCTTAACGCAGTTCTTAATTGGAATTAAGAGGAATAAACCTGCACTTTTTAAGCAAGCACGTCTCCTTGGGGTGGAAATTAACCAGGATGTAATCAATTATTTAACTACTTTAAATGTTGACAACAACATTCAGATAATCAACGATGATTACCTGCAATGGAATACAAGGTCCTCTTTTGATTTGATTATCGGCAACCCGCCTTATGGAATTCCCAGCCCTTCTGAACATTATACTATTAAAATAGACCTTCCCACCAAGAATAAATACAAAAGTTTATATGAAACATGGTATGGAAAATACAATGTTTACGGTGCTTTTATAGAAAAATCAATCAAATTGCTTAAGGATAAAGGGCAATTGATTTTTATCGTTCCTGCAACATTCATGATTCTGGATGAGTTTAAAAAACTTCGGGGTTTTCTTTCCCAAAATGGAGGAAGCGCCATAATTTACTTAGGACCCGATGTTTTTAAGCCGGAAGCTGATGTTTCATCGGTTATATTAAATTTTGTAAAGTCCAAAGAGTTTATTTCCAGGTTAGAACTTCTGGAATATCGGAATAATGCATTTGAAACGATAACAACCAATTCTAATTGGCAAGGTGAAACAGTAAAATTCGAAACAAAGTACACCCGTATGCTGGAACAATGTTGTTCTTATAGTTTGGGCGATATTTATGAAATTAGAATTTCGCCACGAACTCCTGAAATTAAGAATAATCCCCGCATAATAAAAGAAGAAAAAATTTTCAGGGAAAACGGTTATATGCCTATTTTGAATGGTAGAAACCTTAAATATAATGAAATTATTTATAATAACCTTACAGGTTACTGGATTAAAAAGACCGATGCAAAAAAACTACGTGGATATTTTAATATGCCGCATATTGTAGTCGGATTAGGCTTCCGTGGAAACGGAAGAATAGGAGCTTCTCTTGATGAAAAATGCTATCCATGGATGGGGGATGTCTATCATTTGCTAAAGAGACCCAACCTGTTTAACATTAATTGCGATATAAGCGATTCTCTGGTGGTGGAGTATTTAAATTCGGATTTTATAAATAGATACGTGAAGGATGTTTACAGGGAGATTACATACCATTTGAGCATTACCCAATTAAAAAATCTTCCTCTGCCGATCAAGAAAGAATGGGAGAAAATAAGAAGGTGTTTCCGATGAAAAATCCAATTACTGACTTAGAAAAATATCGCAAATTTCTTGAAAGTATCCCCCTGGATAAATACAGGGAAGAATTAAGAGATGTCAAGTGGGTAGAACAAGATTTGGTACCTTCCCTATACCCTCTGCCGTCAATCTACAGCAACTACTGGGAATCTCGTGATTTTTTAAGTTTCGAAGATTGGTTTGCCAAATTCTGGAGTGAAATTAGAAATAAAGAGAAATTTGGCGATTTAAAAGACCTCGTTCGTGCACATAGAAAATTTTATGATGATAAGATTAATGGTGACTTGGATGAGAAGGTTTCCCTCGGATTTAAAGCCAGAATGTATAGAACCTGGGTATCAGTACTCACTCAGTTGGATTTCTGCTATTTATTTAGAGCTCTATGTGCCAAAAAAAGCAGGGATTTATTAATTGAATCCAACGCCGATTTGGATAGCAAGGGGATAGATGCGAGAATAAATAGTATAGGTTTCCAGATAGCCAAAATAAGTCAACGAAAAGAGGCCCTGAAAATTGTGAGAAAAAGCAAGGTAGTTACTATTCCTTATGCTGTTTTTGATTTAAAAGAGTTTGAGAGAAAATCTCAGAGCCCGCGAGTTAAGGATAAGGATGGCTATAGGAAAGCATTGTCTTCGTTTCATAAATATTTTATCTATCTTAAGAACGGTTTTGTAGTTTTCAATGACCTTTATCTTGATTCGATAATCGATAACATAGGCTCTCTGGAAAGAGTTAAAAAAACTGTTGAAAAAATTTCATCAGAACTGGCCGGGGAATTTTGACCCATTTTGCCAAAGGGGGATGGTTTTTGACTTCTCCTATCTGGATCAGGGCTGTCTCAACTGGAAGTTCAGAACGACGGAGTTTTCAAAGACGGGAACTTCAAGAAAACTCTCCACGGTGGAGTCGCCTTCGTCAAGGAAGAGGCAGAGATACTGCGGCATGGTATTCCTGCCCTTTAGCCATATGGACAGGTTCTTGCTGAACTCCGCCTTTTCTATCCTGTAGAAAGTCCTGTTTTCAGCATAACTGCTTATGTAATCGTAACTCTTGAGCGTGTGGGGAATATCTTTCAATCCCGAAGATATGCCCCTGAGAATTGTTTCCCACTCCCCGGGCGTAAGGTGCGCAATCCTCTCCTCGTGCGTCATCAGGCAACCGAAAAAACCGTTCTCAAGCCCCCTCTTGATATGAAAGAGCCCCCTCTCCACTGCCTTTTTGACATCGGTGGAAGAATTTTCTTTCCAGAATGTCGTGCATCCGCAGAGAAAATCAAAGTCGGGCGATTCTGAATCCATAATTCCCGGATGGGACGTCACATTGAAGAAATCCCTGTCCTCGGGTATGATTCCCAGGGAAAATGCCGGCTTCCCGTAAGGTCCGACATCCCACGAATGCGCGGACCGGTCAGCCCAGACCCTGCCAACCCTTATGGGATTCATGAGATACCTCTCCTTCCTCGCCTTGAGGAAAGGCAGCGCCCTGAGGCCGATTTCACCGAAGTGTGCATTGACGGTCTTTGCCGGCGTGATGCCGAACCCGGCGAATTTCCTGTCAACCTTTTCAAAGTTTGCCCCCAGGACATCCTCGGTAAACTCCTCGCCGCTGTGCTTCATGTAGATGGGGCTTCCATTAGTGTTGTCCGGGTCCGTAAAGGCGTGCGGCGAGAACTCGGCAAGGCCGTCGTAATATTTTTCCCGCATGCGTCTGATGTCCCGGTTCTGTATATCGTCTATGAACAATCCCGTATTCGGCACGAAGTTGAACCTGTTCAATATGTCAAGCCACGCGGCACCCTCAACGGTTTCCCTGCATGCGGCGACAGGACTCCCGGAAAAGGAGACATCGTCAATCCTTGCGGCAACAAAGGGCGGCATTGCTTTCATGATGTATGGTTTTTTTGCCGCCCAGGAAACGCTGCTGCGGAAAAGGCCGTCAAGACCCGCCGTTAACCCGAGATATTCATCCTGCCACAGCGAAGCGGAGAGCAGAAAAAATACAATCCTGCCCTTTCCGAACTTCCTGTATACGCCGCAGATGTTATCCTGTCCATCAAGCAAAAGAGGATTCCATTCGGGAGTCTTCGGTACGTTATAGGACAGTACCGGCATCTTCATTTCAACCTTGGGGCTTGAGATACTTCTTATGATGCGGTTTCCGGGAGAGACTCTCAGAGATTCGGTTCTGCCTGAACCCCCTCTTTCAAGACTGATATCTCTCAGGAAGGAGGCAGGATACCACTCAAGGTATCCGTCAAGAACCAGAAGGCCCATCCCCTGGTTTACCGTCCTCAGGATGATGCTGGTTTCTTCTCCGCTGAGGGATTTCCCTATCCCTTCCTGCGCGAGTACCAGGAGGTGGACGTTTTCAAGTTCTTCGTAGGAAATCCTTGTCCAGGAAAGGTCGACAGGCTCATAGTGGACGCCAAGGTGCTCAAGGGCCCGGACAATGGACTTCCCGACCCTCCTGTGATTAACCTGGCTTCCTGAATCAACCACGATCCTGGTTTCCATCGCGTTCCTCACGCCGTTCTGTCAGGAAAAATGTTTACCCCGGCCCTCCTGCAAGGTATTTTTCCGCGGAGGATGCGGCCGTGGCACCCTCACCGCACGCGGTTACAACCTGATACAGCGATTTCTTCATCACATCACCGCAGGCGAAAACACCCCTTTCGGAAGTTGCCATCCTGTAGTCTGTCACTATATACCCGGCAGGATTCTGCTCAATCTTTCCGCTGATGAACTCCACGTTCGGCGTCTGGCCGACCGAGATAAAGATGCCGTCCACATCAAGAGGCTGTACGTTACCCGTCTTTTTGTCCCTCAGGATTATCCTTTTCACAATCTTTCCGTCCCCCTCTATCTTCTCGGGCACGGCGGATAGAACCGGCCTGATGGAAGGATGTTTTTTCATCTCCTCCTGCAGATACGCCGATGCCCTGAATTCATCCCGCCTGTGCACCAGATAGCATGTATCAACGTATCTCGTCAGGTATATCGCCTCCTCCAGGGCCGAGTCACCCCCTCCAATCACGGCTATCCTTTTCCCCTTGAAAAACGCACCGTCGCAGACCGCGCAGAAAGAGACCCCCTTTCCCGTGTATGCGTCTTCTCCCTCAACCCCGAGTTTCTTCCTTGACGAGCCGCTCGCAATTATGAGTGCTCCTGATCTCATCTCCCGGCCATCCTTCATCCGCACCCCCTTGCTTGCTTCTCCGAAAAAAACTTCACTGACATCGCCCTGCACAACCTCGCCGCCGAACCTCAGGTACTGCCCCTTCATCTTCTCGGCCAGTTCATAACCCGAAATGCCTTCGGGGAAACCGGGGTAATTCTCTATCCTTTCCGTGAGCAGCATGCTTCCTCCGGCAAGAAGCCTTTCAACAATCACGGTTCTTATCCCTGCCCTTACAGAATAGACCCCGGCCGACAGCCCGGCGGGACCTGCGCCGATTATGATAATGCTCTTGTCTCTCATTTCCTGTATCTTATTCTTATCTCGTAGTAAACCCTGTTCATGACTTTCCCGGGAACCTTTCTCCTCCTGTTCATTTCCCTGGAAAAAGAGATGGTTCTTTCCATTGTGCGAAGCATGGAAAGGCATCTTTCACATTCCTCAAGATGCCTCTCCAGCATATCCTTCATCAACGCGTCAATATCATCGTCCAGATACCCGGATATCAGCCGCATAATCTGTTCGCAATTCATATTCTTTCCTGTTTTAGCAAATGCTTCTGGGCGTCTCCACGGCCCTGCCTGAAGTATTCGGACAGTTTCTCCCGCAGATATAGACGGCTCCTGTGCGACCTGGTTTTCACGGCCGGCTCTGAAATGGAAAGTATGCCGGCAACCTCGGCAATACCCAATCCTTCTATGTCGTGAAGGACAAAAACAGACCTGTATTTCGGCGGC
This sequence comes from uncultured bacterium, assembly GCA_964403465.1. GTDB lineage: Bacteria > Ratteibacteria > UBA8468 > B48-G9 > JAFGKM01 > JAFGKM01. The sequence continues at coordinate 24,472 of CAYOFY010000006.1, read as the reverse complement.
AGGGAGTCTATCGCCTTATCCAGCACCTCTTTCAGTTCCTGGTTTTTCAGGTGGTCAACAGGGCTTTCAGACCAGTCCGGAAGCGCCTTTTCATATAGATCTCCGGAGGCTTCCTGCAACTCTGAGGAAGATACCTTTTTGCCTTTTTCCTTCCGCATCTTCATCAGCGCAAAATTGGTCGCTATCCGGTAAAGCCAGGTTGAAAACGAGGAGTTGCCTCTGAACCTAGGAAGATTTTCGTAGGCAGACATGTACGTTTCCTGCATGACGTCGGCAGCATCCTCGCGGTTCCTGAGCAGTCTGTATCCAAGGTTATATATCTTGCTGCTGGTCGTCTTCATGAGGCGTTCAAACGCTTTCATGTCGCCCTTCTTCGCCCTTTCAACCAGAATCATTTCACCGTTTGTCCCCATCCCGATCCCGTATCTCTATGATTTTGTTCCTGCTGTTAAAACCTTTCCTGATTACAAATGCCGTCCTGGGTTTATTATAATGTTCCGAGAGTATCTCCAGGAGCCTTTTGTTTGCACGTCCTTCCAGTGCCGGTGCATCCACCCACACCTTGACGAAGTTGGCCACCCCTTCCTCGGAGACCCTGGGCTTCCTGGAGTTTGCGGTTACCCGCACGGCGATCTTCATTGGTTAATAATACCACACCCGGCAGGCAACGTAAATCTTCCTGTTGCAAAAAATATCCTCTAATGATATAGTATTCCCCGCCAGTAAACATCAAGCAGATGGAAGAAGCGAAAACGAAATCCCTTACTGCTTGTCATTGCCCGGTTCGGGGTAAAGGAGGTTGTGAATGTACAGGAAGAAATATTCGTTGTACGGTTTGGCGATGTTAACAGCGCTGATGATGACGGGCTGTGCCGCAACCAGGGAGAAATTCGAGTCAATCAAGACAAGGTTCAGGGAACCTGTCGGACCTGCTGTCCTTGTTGCGCAGTACACGGAAAACCCCGTGACTGTGGACGGAATTCTGGACGACCCCGTATGGATAAAATCCGCCGTCTATAACCTCACGCTGTCCAGCGCTGACAGACTCGCGCTGAAAAAGAAGGACAGGAGCCCCGGGGCAGACCGGCTGAAAGAAGGCGGAGAGGCAAGACTCGCATGGGATGAAAATTATCTTTACGTGGGCATTAAATTCTATGATTCTGATATAGTGCAGGAAAGTGATGAGAACCAGCAGCACTTTTATGCAAGCGGAGACCTTGTGGAGATATTCATAAAGCCGGAAAACAGCTCCTGGTACTGGGAAATATACGGCACGCCCAACGAAAAAAAGACCGTCTTCTGGTTCCCCGGCAGGGGAAGACTCGGCTTGAAGAGCGGGTTTGAACCCGGCATGAACCTTGATGACGTTCTGGTGGGAGCACAGGTCAAGGGAACCCTCAACAACTGGGAGGATGTGGATGAATACTGGACCGCTGAGATGGCGATTCCGGTGAAGGGCCTTATTGCCCACGGTGACGCCTTCGGCCCGGGCACGGGATGGAGGATTCTTGTGGCAAGGTACAACTTTTCACGTTATTTAACATGGAAAGAATTGTCCATGGTCCCGCAACTGTCCGTGACTAATTACCATTTGATTGAGGAATTCGGGATACTTGACTTTGCAAAATAGATTCCTTGAATGGAAGCGGAAAACCTGGTATACAGGATATCGGAGATCTTTTACTCGGTGCAGGGAGAGGGACTCAAGCAGGGACTCCCCATGGTCTTCATAAGACTGGCGGGCTGCAACCTGCACTGCAGATTCTGCGATACGAAATATGCCCTCAAAGGCGGCAGGGAGAAAGGGGTAGCGGAAATCCTGCGGGCGGCAGGAAGATACCGCTGCAGAAGGGTCTGCATAACCGGAGGAGAGCCCTTTTTGCAGAATCTCTCATCCCTCGTAAAATGTCTCAAGAGGGAAAGTTACTGGGTTTCGGCGGAGACCAGCGGAACACTCTGGCAACGTCTGCCGCTTGACTGGCTCACGGTGAGTCCGAAACAGGAGGGTTTGCGATACCATCCGCACGGATACGACAGAAGGTTTATGAAAACTGCTTCGGAGTTCAAATACGTTATCTCTTCAGCGCGTGATATGGGATTCATAGACAGGAAGATAAAAAATCCTGTTATCCTGCAACCGGCTGATAACAGGATTTCAACGGCAAAAGAAATAATCAGGTTTCTCAAAAAAAGACCGGAAGAGAACTGGTATCTACGTATGCAGATGCATAAGATAGCAGGGGTCAGATAAAAGGAGCTATGGAAAATGAGAAAAATCAGGGTCGGGGTCGTGGGTTTTGGAAATATCGGCAAAGGGGCAGCGGAAGATATCATGAAAAACCGGCCTGATATTGAACTTACCGGCATTGCGGAAAGCGAGGAAGGAAGAAGGAGGTCGGCCGAAGAAGAGTACGGAGTGAAAACATACAGCGATTACAGGAAATTGTGCGAACAGAAGGATATAGAGGTCATTTATAACGCTACGCCCAATTTCATGCATTGGGAGGTTGCAATAGCCGCGCTCAAATCAGGGAAGCACGTGTTCTCTGAGAAACCTTTCGGCATGACGAAGAAAGAGATTGCCCTCATGCTCAAAGCCGAGAAAGAGAGCGGCAAGTGCATGCAGATAGATTTTGAACTGAGGTATTCGCTGCAGACCAGAAGGGTCAAGGAGATTATTGATGCTGGAGAGATAGGGGAACCAAAGAATATTCTCTTCAATCACTTCTGCGGCGGACAGGGATTCATCAGAGAATCCGGCAACTGGCACTCCGACCTGGCCAAGGTCGGTGGTTACTATATTGAGGAAGGATGTCACCGGCTGGACATATTCCGCAGTTACATGGGGATTGACCCGGAGGAGGTGCTGGCAATTCCCGCACCGGAACTCAAGGGTCCGCAGGGATGGCACAGGGCCTACCGCGAGCCGGCAAGCACGTTCTGTTTCTTCCCCGGCGAAAAACTTGCCAACCTTGTAACGCTTCAGCACAGGGCTGTATATTACGCTCCCACGGGCATGGAGAACGAACTGGGGCACGAATATAATGTAAGCGTCGCCGGTTCCGAGGGTTCCCTCAGGGCGGACGGATGGAAAGGATACATACAGATATTCAATTTCAGCGGGCCCGGAGGGAAAACCGCCCTGACCAGGATGGAGAGTTATCCTGGTATGCCCGATACAACCCTGCACCACGACTCAAGGGGGTTCTTCAGCGACTTTGTCAACCGTATGAGGGACGGCAGACAACCCCTTATGAGCGCTTTTGACAGCTGGAAGACAATGGCCTGCGTATTTGCATGCGAGGAATCCTTCAGGCAGGGCGGCAAGAGGGTGAGGGTGGATTACAACCTGCCGTCCGTATAAAATGTTTTTGAACAACTAAGATAATAGCAAATGGAGTTCGCCGGAGAGCAAGACGGCAAGTCCCGACTGACAAAGGCAGACGGCCTTTGTCGGGATCCCGATGCATCTTATTCGGGAGAGAAGGCGACGAAGGCCCCGATAAATCGGGGTTGAGGAAGCCGACGACGCAGCCAACGACGCTCTCCGGATGAAATCTGTTTGATATAAACATGAAAAAAGCGGTCTGCCTGATATCCGGAGGGATGGACAGTTTCGTAAGCGCCGCGATTGCAGGGAAAAAGGGATACAGAATCTGCGCGCTGACCATAGACTACGGACAGAGAAACAGGAGAGAGATTTCTTCCGCAAAAAGAATTGCAGAGTTCCTGAAGGTTGAAAGTCATACCATTCTGGATATAGACCTGTCCTGGGCAAAATCCGCGCTGACCGATACCAGGATAGGCATACCCCGGAAAACCCGCGCCGGGGAAATACCTGCCACCTACGTTCCTGCCAGAAACACCATATTCATCAGCCTCGCTCTCGCGCTTGCGGAAACGTCTGACGCCGGGGCAATCTTCACAGGCGTAAACTCCGTGGATTTTTCAGGTTATCCTGACTGCAGGCCGGAATATATCAATCGCTTCCGGAAACTCATCAACGTTGCAACGAAAAAAACATCAGGAGGGCAACTCATAAAACTTGAGACCCCCTTGCTCCGGATGTCAAAAGAGCAGATAATCAGGAAAGGTCTTTCGCTCGGCGTGGATTTCTCTCTGACATGGTCCTGCTACAGGAGCGGCAAAAAGCCCTGCGGCAGATGCCCCAGTTGCATTCTCAGGGCAAAAGGATTTTCCTCCGCGCGCATCAAAGACCCTGGGCTTCCATAGACAACGTCCCTGCAGATATTCCTTAGTTGCTGGGCTGGACTACCTGGATAGGTCCTGGCACGTCCATGCTGGTTTGTCCTGACGGCAATTCAGGAAGTATCACGTCAAATCCGCCGCAAACAGGACACTTTGGCATATCACTCCTGGACGGACCGGCGGATTCAGGATTCATCGGCTCGTTATAGGCAAATATCGTTCCGTCCTTGACGCATTTCATAACCGGATAAGAGTTCTTTCCTTCGCTGAACGGAGACTCTGTGGGAAAACCCATGTCCTTGCCTGCGATATACTTTTTAATAAAAACCTTGTTCGCCTTGACATCCACAAGAAGACGCTCGTAACTGTACTGCTTGGGTTTCAACTGCTTGAAAACGAAACCCAGGGCAACAAGAATTACCACAATCAGCCCTATCTGAACCAATCTCTGCTTCATCTTTCCTCTCCTCCTTCACCCGTTTCAAAAAAAGGGGTTCGTGATTGCCGGGTACGGGCTCCGGGAAAAGTTTTACACATGTTCCCGCTTCCCTCTCCCGTCTGTTTTTTTGGAGTTTAGCATATCTGTTTCTGAAATTCAAATCATTCCAGCCAGGAATATCCTTTCCGCTCCTATCGTTGAACACTCTCCGTGCCCCGGGTAGATGACCGTCTCTCCGGGCAATGTGAGAAGACATCTTCTGATGGAATCAAATAGTCTTTCTTCAGACCCTCCCGGGAAATCTGTCCTTCCGTAGCCGCTGCAGAAAAGAGTGTCCCCTGTGAAAACAAGATTCCCGCCTCTCAGGGAGATGCTTCCCGGGCTGTGCCCCGGTGTGTGCAAAACCTCAAACAAAGCCTCTCCTGCCCTCACCGTATCACCATCCTTCAACAAGACCGGCTTTATATCAAGCACGAGCGCGGCGCCGAAAAATGCGGAAAGGTTTCTTTCCGGGTCATGCAGACAATCGCTGTCCTCTCCGTGGATATAAACCGGCAGGCCGAACATGCCGTCTTCCTTTATGTGGTCGGCATGCCCGTGCGTGTTCACAATAAAGGAAGGCTGTTTTTTCCTGCCGATTATGAAGGACTTTATTCTTTCGTATTCATCTCCCGGGTCTATGATGAAACTTTCCCCTGTCTTCCTGCAGGTTACCATGTAGCAATTTGTCTGGAATTCTCCAACAACAATCCTGTCTATTGATATTTCCATGAAAAGCATTATAATATAAACTCCTTTTTGAAAAAACACTCACATGTGGAAAAAAACGTTTGTCTCGGCCTTTATTGCCCAGGTTCTTTCCATTCTCGGATTCTCATTCTGCCAGCCATTTCTGCCCTTCTTTATCTCGGAGCTGGGTATCTCGGATACGGGACAGCAGGCGTTCTGGTCAGGCATCGTCCTCGGTGCAACGGGGGTTACCCTGTGCCTTTTCGCTCCACTGTGGGGCATTCTGTCGGACCGATACGGCCGCAAGGTCATGGTCTGCAGGTCAATGTTTGCAGGCACCGTGGTTCTCTTGCTTATGTCCATTGTCCGAAATGTGGGACAGCTCGTTGCCTGCCGCCTTCTTCAGGGCGCCTTTACGGGAACCGTTGCCGCGAGCGTGGCACTCGTTGCCAGCGTAACACCCCAGGAAAAGAGCGGTTTTACGCTTGGCATGATGCAGGCGGCCGCATTCATAGGCGTCACGATAGGTCCGCTCTTCGGGGGCATAATGGCGGATATTTATGGTTACCGCGCAGCATTCCGGGCCGGGGCAGGGATTATTTTTCTCGGCGGACTTCTTGTTGCCCTGGGGGTAAGAGAGGATTTTGTCCCCCCTGATAACGTGACAGGCGGCAAGCCGATGGGCTTCCTGGAAATACTTGCAATAGGGGGCTTTCTGGTCGCGGCTGTTATCCAGTTCGGGGTACAGCTAAGCAACTGCATGATAAACCCGTCTTTCCCGTTGATCGTAAAAGAGGTTGTCCCTTCCGCCAAAAATCTCAACAGCATCACCGGCTCGGTCATGGCGGCAGCCGCTCTGGCAGGGGCCTTTTCCGCCGCTCTTCTCGGACTCATGGGAGATCGTGTGGGGCACAAGAAAATTCTGATTATCTGCTGCATAACCGCCGCGGTTGCCTCCGCCGGCCACTTTTTCGTCTTTAACCTCTCATCGCTTTTTGCCGTGCGTATTTTATTCGGACTGGGCGTTGCGGGGATGCTGCCGGCCGCCAACGCAATGATACATAGAGTCATAGATAAAAAACACATAGGCAGGGCATATGGAGTAGCCACATCCATAAGCATGACAGGCCTCGCCCTGGGGCCTTTTGCCGGTGGCGCAATTGCCAGGGCGGCCAGTCTTCGCACGCCGTTTCTGGTGGTGGCAGTACTGAATGTGCTGATGGCATTCCTGATAGGCAATTTTGTGAAAACGCAGGAACAACAGGCAATTGCGTAGAAGAAATATTTCTCTGTTGACATGCGAAAAGTTATCTGGTAGCATATACCGTCTTTTTCGAAAAATTTGACAAGAAATCAGCGGGGCTTTATCCTATTCATCATTTTTTTAAATTGGCTTGTGAAAAAAATCACAAATGGAGACCCTCTACATAGCCCGGAAAGACTGGGAAAGTTTCATCAAAGGCAGGAACGGCATGTCCAGGATATTTGCCCCCGTTGATTTCAATGGCGCTCTTTTCTACAAGAGAATTGCACCCGGCAATGAGACGAGCATCGTATATAACAGGGCAAGGCCGGTTGAACCGCTCAAGCTGATGCTCTTTCCGTTCAAGGAAAGAGTCGTACCGTCTGTCACCGGCATAGGGGATACCGTGATCATGGGACCCGCGGCCTGCGACCTCAAGGGGCTGGAGATACTTGACAGGGTATTCAGAGATGGTGAATATAAAGACCCAAACTATGCGGCAAGGAGGGAAAGAACCCTCATCGTCAGTTTTGATTGCATATCTCCTTACCCTTCCTGTTTCTGCGAAATTCTCGGTTTCCTGCATCCTTATCCGGAAAGAAATTTTGACCTGAATCTTTCCCAGTTTGAAGAAGGTTTTCTGGTAGAGGTGGGCACGGATAAAGGAAAATCCTTCATCGGTGAAGACCAGAAGTTTTTCCAGACCACGGGCGAGCAAATCAGGAAACGCGACATAAACAGACAGAAGGCGGTTGAAACGATAAGGGAAAATAACAGGGATTTTGACTTCGCGAACATTGAAGACCTGAAGGGCGCATACCAGACCGAGTTATGGAAGATGCCGAAAGAGGTTGAAAACTGTGTGCAGTGCGGGAGCTGCACGAACAACTGCCCTACCTGCGTGTGTTTCCTCCTTGAAGATACGGGCAACCAGAAAGAGATGCGGAAAACAAGGGTATGGGACAGCTGTCTTTTTCCCGGCTACGCAAGGATGGCAGCAGGCACCTCTCCGAGACCTACGCTTTACGACAGGTACGCAAACCGTTTACTCTGCAAGTACTGGTACATGGTTGAGAACTTCGGCATGAAGGGATGCACCGGATGCGGAAGGTGCATCGCGGGATGCGCGGGAAAGATTGACAAGCGACGGGTGGTGACGGAAATCTTGAGGGAAAAAAGGAAGATGTAGTCATGGATAAGAATATTTACGAGCCTATCAGGTGCAAGGTGCTGGAGGTAATAACCGAATCGCCCACGATAAAAACGGTTATTCTCAAACCTGAAAAAGAGTTTTCTTTTCTGGCGGGGCAGTTTGCGTCCCTGACAGTGCCGGGTGTTGGCGAAGCACCTTTCACGCCCTCTTCTTCCCCCTATCAGAAGGAAACTCTGGAATTCACGGTGATGAAGGCGGGCAGGGTTACGGCAGAGATACACAACCTCAAGGCAGGCGACAGCGTCGGAGTCAGAGGCCCTTACGGGAAACCGTATCCCCTGGATTATTACAGGGGAAAAGAGATACTCCTGGTCGGGGGAGGCGTGGGACTTGCCCCCCTGAGGGCGCTTTTCCTCGCACTTCTGGAAACGGTGAATAACTACAGGAAGATAGTCTTTTGCTGCGGGGCCAAGACACCGGATGATTATATATACAAGGATAAGATACTGGACCAATGGCATACTCTCTGCAAGAAACTGCCCCTTTGTTTCCGGATAACCGTTGACAGGAAGGACGATAAGTGGAAGTACGGAGAAGGGGTGGTCACGAAGACCCTGGACGGCATTGATATTGACATAAAGAATTCCGTGGCTGTCGTCTGCGGGCCGCCCATCATGATGAAGTTTACGACGCTGAAACTGCTGGAAATAGGGTACAGTGACCAGCAGATATACCTTTCCATGGAAAGGAAGATGTATTGCGGGGTAGGCCAGTGCAGGCACTGCCTCATCGGAGACCTGTTTGTATGCAAGGACGGTCCGGTGTTCACGTACGACCAGATAAAGAACAAGCCGAATATCTGGGTATGAATTTCACCCTCACCTTAATCCTCTCCCCTCAAGGAAGAGGGAAACAGGGATGAGGGCGAATAAGAAAAATGAAGAAACTGTATATTGATTACGACAAACTGCTGGAATCAGGGAGTGCGGATATAAAGTGCAGTTACTGGATGCACCCTGAAAATAACGGGATAACAGGACTGCGGGAAGAACTTGCGTTTATGTTCGCATGCAGGAGGTGTGAAGATTATCCGTGCGTGAATAGCTGCCCCACAGGAGCGCTAAAACGGGAAGCGGGTTTGGTCAAACGTTCTAAAATACTGTGCGTGTCATGCAAAACCTGTTCCCTCGCCTGTCCGTTCGGCACCATACTGCCCGAACTGATACCATATCTTGTGAGCAGGTGCGATGCATGTCTTGGAAGACTCAGGGAAGGAGAACAGCCCCTCTGTGCCGCAAGCTGCAGGAACGGCGCCGTGCAATATCTGGATGAAGAAAAGATAGAGGACAGGAAGAACTTTTATCAACTGGGTGATAATATCCTGGTCAGGGTTCTCAACTGGCTGGACATTAACGCAATAAAAAAATGAATGCTTTTTACATACTTCTTTACTTTGTCATGAGCATTGCGGTTTTCGGCATATGCGGTCTGCTTGCCATGTGGGCGGAAAGAAAGGTCACGGCACGACTTCAGTTCAGGGTGGGACCGCCTTGGTACCAGAACTTCGCGGATTTTGCAAAACTTGCGGGCAAGGAAACAATGATACCTGAAAAAGCGAGTGTTTTCATGTTCGTTTTCGCACCGGTTCTCGCGGTCATGGCTACCTCTGTCTGCGGAACGATAATATTACTCGTCTTCAGAACAGGTCTCGCTTTCCCCGGCGATGCCATCCTCCTTCTTTACCTCATGACCGTTCCTTCCCTCGCCATAATACTGGGTGGAAGCGCTTCTGGAAACGTCCTGGCATCCGTGGGAATAAGCAGGGAGATAAAACTCCTTCTCGGATATGAACTTCCGTTCGTCTGCGCCCTTATCATACCCGCGGTGAAAAGCTCCGGAACAACCTCAATGGTGGATATTATCCGGTTTCAGAACGCGAACGGCATGACTCTGGGGTCACTTTCGGGCATCATCGGCTTCATCATAGCGGTTTTTGCGCTGCAGGGCAAGATAGGGCTCGTTCCTTTTGACCTGGCTGAAGCCGAAGGAGAACTTGCCTCAGGCGCCTTCATAGAATATTCCGGCATCCTGCTGGGGCTTTTCAAACTCGCCAAGGCCATGCTGCTCATAGTTGGCCCGCTGTTTGTCGTCACTCTTTACCTCGGGGGGATGTTTTTTTCTTCGTTCACGGGCATCCTGCTGGGGATATTGAAATACCTTTTTATTCTGGTACTGTTCGTCCTTATAAAAAACACGAATCCCCGTTTGAGGATAGACCAGGCGTTAAGGTTCTTTTGGGGATGGCTTACGCTTCTCGGCGTTATAGGTGTTCTGCTGGCTGTAAAGGGATGGTAACTTGAAATGGGTCTGAAAATCAAGGCATTGAAGAAATCGCTCTGGGTTTACCATATGTCTGGCGGTTCCTGCAATAACTGCGACATAGAGATTCTTGACTGTCTTACCCCGCGTTTTGACATTGAAAGATTCGGGATGGTTCTTGTGGGCAGCCCCAGGCATGCGGATGTACTCCTCTGCACGGGCATAGTGAACAAGAAGTGCATTGAGCGGGTAAAAGAGGTATATGCGCAGACGGCAAAGCCGTGCGTCGTGGTTGCCATAGGAGCCTGTGCCTGTACCGGTGGTATCTTCAGGGAAGGACCCCAGATGGGGGGCCCCCTTGACAGGCTTATACCCGTGGACGTGTATATCCCGGGTTGCCCGCCAAAACCCGAGGCGATGATCGCCGGGATAGTGAAACTGCTGGAGAAACTGAAATGAACGTTCTTGATAAACTGAAAGAAAGACTCGGCGCAGTTATAAAGGAAGTGAAGCACAATAACAAGAGAATTTATATAACAGTTGACAGGGCAGCCGTCAAGAATTGCATAAAAACAATCTTCGGGGACCTTGATGCAAGATATATCGTCGCTTCGGGCGTTGAAAACTTCGACTCTTTCGAGATACTGTACCATTTCGGGTTTGACAGCGAAGGAACGGTTGTTTCCGTCAGGACCTATCTTGACAAGAAAAATCCCGAGATTGAGTCAATGACTGACATAATACCCGGCATTTCCTATATTGAACGGGAGATGAAGGAACTGCTCGGGATCAACTTTACCGGGCACCCGGGCTTGACGCATTTCCTCCTGCGCGACGACTGGGAAAAAGGTAATTATCCGCTGAGGAAGGGAAAAAATGGCTGAAGACAAGGGGAAGAAAAAAGTAATCGTACCGATAGGACCGTATCATCCGCTTCTGGAAGAACCGGAGTTTTTCGCCCTTTACTGCGACGGGGAAAAGGTCGTGGATGTTGAGTGGCAGGCGGGATACAACCACAGGGCGATAGAGAAACTATCCGAGGGCAAGCACTGGGACCAGGTGACCTTCCTCGTGGAAAGGATATGCGGCATATGCTCAACCTCGCATCCTTTCGCGTACTGCAACGCGGTTGAGGATCTTCTGGGCTCAACGGTCCCGGAACGGGCAGGTTACATAAGGTGCATCGTCGGAGAACTGGAAAGGATTCACAGCCATCTCCTCTGGGTCGGACTTGCCGGGCATTTCCTGGGCTACAACACCGTATTCATGTGGGCATGGAAATACCGCGAGCCGGTTCTGGACATGTTTGAAATAATAACCGGCAATAGGAATCACTATGCAATGTTCAAGATAGGCGGGGTTCGAAGGAACATAGAGGAAGAGGATATGCCCGCGCTCAGAAAAGTGCTGAAAGGACTGAAGGGCCAGGTGGAAATGCTGACACATGCGGTGCTTGACGACCCTGTCCTCGGGGCGCGCCTGAAAGGCGTCGGGGTACTGACGAAAGAACATATCAAGAATTTCGGAGCGGTGGGTCCGGTCGCCAGGGCAAGCGGAGTATCGGGAGACATAAGAAAGGATGACCCTTACGCCGCATACCCCATGCTGGATTTTAAGGTTATAACCGCTGAACACGGCGATGTTTTTGATAAGGCGGTGGTACGACTCCTTGAGATGTTTGAGTCCATAAAGATAATAGAGCAGTCTCTTGACGCCATTGAAGGGAAAGGCGGGGAGATACAGAACGAGATAAGGGAAATCCCGCCCGGAGAAGGTATCGGGCATCACGAGGCCCCGAGAGGAGAATGCTTCCACTACGTGAGAAGCGACGGTACAAACAGGCCGGTGAGGCATAAGATACGTGCCCCCAGTTATACGAATATACCGACATTCAAGGCCAGCTGCATCGGGCAGATGATACCCGATGTTGCGATCATCCTGGCAGGAGTGGACCCCTGCTACTGCTGTACTGAAAGGGTGGCGGTTTACGATGCCGGTAACAGGAAGAAGCAGATTTATGATTTCCGGCAACTGGTTGAGACGTCAGTGCAGAAGACCGAAAAGATAAGGAAAGAGATTTGATATGAAGAAACCCAAGATAAGGGAATTGAGGGAGGCAATTACAAGTCTATTCTCAAGGCCGTTCACGACGGGCTTCCCGTTCAAGCCGTATGCGGCTCCGAAGAGATACAGGGGAAAACCGGAATACAACGAGGATGGCTGCGTCGGATGCGGTGCATGTTTCCAGGTATGCCCTGCAAAAGCCATTGAGATGATTGATACTGTCAACAACGACGGGTCAGGCACGCGAACGCTGGTGCACCACCCGGCCGAGTGCATCTTCTGCGGCGAGTGCGAGCGCAACTGCATCACCAAGGAAGGCATAAAATTGTCAACGAAATTTGACATCGCCTATTTTGACGAGAAGGACGTCACAAATTCAATCCAGCACAAACTTCTCGTATGCAGTGATTGCGGGGAGATAATAGGTACAGAAAAACATATTATCTGGACATTCCGGCGGGTGAAAAACCTCGGATTTGCACAGCCGGTGATGGTATCCCGGCTCATGGAAGAACTGGAGATAAGAACCGACGCGGAGGAGAAATTCACGCCTCCGGTGCAAAGAACGGATATGCTGAAAATAGTATGCCCCCGCTGCAGGAGAATCGCCTTTATCAGCGACGAGAAAAAGGAAAGCAGGTAAATGGAGAAAAATAGTTTCTTGCTGTTGTCGGCGCTCATACTCCCCTTCCTGGGAGCGTTCGGCATAAGACTTCTGCCCGGACGATTTTCCATCAGGGGCGGCTTTCTTGTTCTGCTGATACAGTTGTTTCTGTCTTCATCCCTTGTGAAACCGGTATTTATCCTGAAAAGGATTCTCGTTCTTGATGCAAAAAACCTCCTTTTCACATGTGACGCCCTGAGCATTATTTTCGCCCTGACATCCGTTTTCATCGGCGTGCTTATCTACCTGTTTTCCACCGGTTATTTTGCCGGGGAATCCCCGGAGGAGCAGCAGAAATTTGCCTTCTGGGGTCTTGTTTTTGTCGGCAGCATGATGGGTGTTGTGTTTTCTGACAATCTTATTTCCCTATACCTGTTCTGGGAACTGGCAGGACTGTGCTCGTGGCGTCTCATCGGGTTCTACAGGAAGGATGACCACCTGTTGAAGGCGGACAAGGCCTTCCTCCTCACCGGGGCAGGGGCAGGGTTCATGTTCCTGGGCTTCTCCTACATATACCGCTTTACGGGTACATTCAGTATCTCGCATATGCTTTATTCCCAGGTACCCCAGTTCGTTTTCGTTCTCTTTTTCCTGGGCGTCCTGACGAAATCCGCCACATTCCCGTTCCACACGTGGCTGCCGGACGCCTCGGTTGCCCCAACCCCGGTTACCGCGTTCCTGCATGCGGCGGTTCTCGTGAAAATCGGCATCTATGGGCTGGCAAGGCTCTTCGGTGCGACACTCATAGTTTCAGGAAATGTGATGTGGGCTGGATGGCTGGCCCTCTTCAGCAGTTTCGCGGCAGGTCTGGTGGCAATGAAAGAAACGGATATCAAGAAGATACTCGCCTTTTCAACGGTGAGCCAGCTGGGCTTCATGATTGCGGCACTTGTCATGTTCAACGCGATTGCTGTCCGCGGAATCCTGCTTTTCTACGTGGCACACGCGCTCGGAAAGGGATGCCTTTTCCTGTGCGCCGGCATGACCGAAAAGATTTTCGGGACGAGAGACGTGCGAGAGATGGGAGGCCTTATGAAGAAGACGCCTGTCCTGACCTACGCCTTCCTTCTGAGCATGCTCTCGGTCATAGGGATACCGCCACTGCCCGGCTTCTTCGGCAAACTGGAGGCCATCACGGGGATCCTTGTTACAAAACACATAATTTTCGCATTCGCGGCAATATTAACTTCTGCGCTTACACTGGTATATCTGTTCAGGTTGTTCAGGTACGTTTTCATGGGAGAAGGCAGGGAAACAGATTTTGATAGGTCTGGATTCAGACCCATGAATGTTTCCATAGTCATACTGGCTACGGTTTCGCTGGTTCTTGGCATTTTTCTGGTATTGTAAAGGAGGGTTTGCTTGAACGTCAACGTCTGGTTTCTTCCGGTGGCAATCAGTTTCGGGACGGCTTTTGTCCATATCCTTTTCTGCAGGGCCGGCAGGGCTTACAGAAAATGGATATCCCTTGCGGGCGGCGTGGCAGTAACCGCAAGCTGCTTCTATTCAATGTATGTAAATTACATGTCCCTTTCTCACGGAGAGATTCTCGGCCTTCTGTTTGCAACGCTCATCTCAACGATAAGCCTTTTCAGCGTATCGTATTCCCAGTGGTATAACCCGGAAGCCGATTTTGCCTATGACGGACTGCTCTTCCTTTTTATCGGCTCAATGAACGGCGTCGTTCTTTCCCATTCTCTGATTGCACTGTACGTTTACTGGGAAATAATGGCCGTTGCAAGTTTCTTCCTTGTCCTTTTCAACGATACGGAAGAGGCGCGCAGGGCCTCTTTCAAATATATCATCATGACCGGCGCCGGAAGCATCTTTCTGCTCTTCAGCATACTGGGGATATGGCTTGTGGATGCAAATATCCTGTGGAAACACCTCTTCTTCCTGTCCATGCTCATAGGCACGGGCATCAAGGCCGGCATATTTCCCCTGCACACATGGCTGCCCGATGCTCATCCCGCGGCTCCCACCCCTGTCTCCTCCATGCTCTCCGGAATAATGATAAAGACAGGGATATATGCGATGATAAGATTCTACTTTGTTATCTTCAAGCCGTCCTGGTCCATAGGATGGGAAACAATCATGATTCTCATCGGGGTAATAACGCTCCTGGGAGGAGTATTCCTTGCACTGGTCCAGCATGACATAAAACGTCTGCTTGCCTACCACAGCATAAGCCAGATAGGCTATATCTTCCTGGGGATTGCCTGCGGAACGAGCATGGGACTGGTGGCCGCACTGTACCACGTGATAAACCATGCGGTCTTCAAGAGCCTCCTGTTCCTCGGAGCGGGCGTTCTCATCAAGGCGACAGGGTCAAGGGAACTGGGAGATTACGGAGGGCTTGCAAGGAAACTGCCGCTTACATTCGGGGTGATGACCGTCGCCGCGCTTTCCATCTCCGGGATGCCTCCGTTCAACGGGTTCGTTTCCAAATGGCTCATCTACCAGGCGCTGCTTGCAAAGGGCGGCGAACTTGCCATCTTTGCCATGTTGGCCGCGTTGCTGGGAAGCGTCCTGACTCTCGCATCTTTCATAAAAGTGCTGAACGACTCATTCATGGGGGTGAAGAAAAGGGAGATTCCCGGCCAGCGTTACGAATCCTCTCCTTTCATGAATATCCCCATGATTCTGCTTGCCGCGGGATGCCTGCTTTTCGGGATTTTCCCCGGCGTGGTAACCGAGAGATTCCTTTTCCCTGCCATCGGAGAATACGTGCCCTTGAACCTGCAACTTATACGGATGGCAAGTTTCTACGGATGGCTGGCAATCGCGGTATTCTGCCTGCTGTTCAGTGCAGGGAGAAGGTGGATAAAAAATTCAAGGAAGACGGAGACTTTTATCGGTGGCGAAACGATCCCGGGGGAGATGACCGCTTTTGACGGTTCTCACTTCTACGGCACGGTCAGGGATATTGTCCCCATGAGCAAATTTTATTCCGCAGAGTCCCGCGGAAAACTTGATATATATCAGATTGCGGAGAAGGTTGTACCCAGGATAAGCGGATTTTTCCGGCAATGTGCAGTAAAAACAATAGATTCTGCGTATTCCAGGGGAAGCGAAATTTTGGATCTGTCCGTGAAAAAGCTAAAATTGCTGCAGAACGGTCTTCTTCCAAAATATATCGTGTGGATTTTTGCAGGCATTATTTTCCTAATGGAGGTTATCAGGAGATGACGGTCAATACACCCCTTCTGGTTTCACTGCTGATTCTTATGGCTACCGGCTCTGTGATTGCCATCACGGCAAGAAGCCTGACATCTTCAATCGTGTCCATGGGCACGGCCGGGCTCATATTGAGCATTCTATTCCTGCTGCTCGGCGCGCCGGATATAGCCATAGTTCAGGTGTTCGTTGAAATCGTGGCTCTCGTCGTGCTTCTGTCAATCATACACAGGGAATCAGCTGCAGACATGACCTCTTCCGGAATTTACGGGGGAATTACGCTTGTAATCTTTGCTGTTTTCCTGCTTGTCTTCATGATACATTTCAAGGAGATGTTCCGGCCTTTCGGCGAACCCGTGATAACAATGGGCGCAGGATACCTCGCTTCATCCATTACAAGACTGCATGCGGCAAACGCCGTCACCTCGACAGTGCTGGATTTCCGGGGTTACGATACCCTCGGCGAAGCAACGGTTATCTTTACCGCCATAATCGGCGTCCTTGTCCTGTTGAGAACCAGGGGGAGACGAGATGAATAAGGGAATGAGCGAAATTGTCAAGAGTGTATCCAAGATAGTCTTCCCATTCATAATGGTTTTCGGAATTTCCATTGTCCTGTACGGGCATGTTACACCTGGAGGCGGTTTTGCCGGAGGGGTTGTTTTAACAGGCGGCTTCGTCCTGCTTCTGCTTGCCTTCGGACACGAATATGCCTTAAGGATATTCCCCCGCAGCATAGCAAAAGCCCTTGACAGCATCGGAGCCCTCGGATTCCTCTCAATCGCTCTGTTCGGGCTTGCAGGCGGCTCTTTTTTCTTCAATCTTCTCCCCAAGGGAAGATTATTCCATCTATGGGGAGGAGGAACACTGCTGTTCAGCAATATCATGATAGGGATAAAAGTCGGCTCGGCGCTTTTCATCGCCATAGTCACACTCTCCATGGCACGTCTTGTCCACATAAGGAAGGGTGTGAAGTACAGGCAGAGCGAGGAGGAGAAATGATAATCTACCTGCTTGTGGCACTGATATTTTTCATAGGGCTGTACGGAATGATAGCCAAGAAGAACATCATCAAGATAATCGTGGGGATGAATATTGTGGGATATGCCCTTAACCTTTTCTTTATTCTCCTGGGATACAAATGGAACGGCATTGCACCCATAATTATACAGGATATGCCGCTTGAACAGTTTCAGGCCTCAGCCGTAGACCCTCTGCCTCAAGCTCTGGTTCTTACATCAATAGTAATAGACCTGGGTTTTGCTGCTTTTCTTGCCGCTCTTGCAATAAGAATTTTTGAAAAATACGGCACTTTTGATACTGATAAAATACGGAGGCTGAAGGGATGAACCATCTTATAATTTTCCCTGTCGTCATTTATCTGGGAGCCGCATTTCTTCTGCCGCTGCTCAGCGGCAAGGATGACTTTCTTGCGGGAATCGCCGCCTCTGCATTTGCGTTCCTGAGCCTTGTTGTATCCGTCCTGCTGTCCATATCAGTCTTTGCGGGCGGAAGGATTATCTACTTTGTGGGCGGATGGACGAAGCCCCTCGGCATAGCGTTGATGGCAGACCCTCTTTCCTGCCTGTTCCTCGTGCTGACAAACGCCGTTGCGTTCATCATCGTGATATATTCCATAGTTTATATGAAAAAATATAACCGTGCGGTCTATTTCTTCATACTTTTCATGCTCATGCTGGCCGGGATGAACGGGATTCTCATAAGCATGGATTTCTTCAACATATTCGTCTTTTTTGAAATAGCCTCCATATCTTCTTTTATTATCGTGTCTTTCGGGCTGAGAGCGGAAGAACTTGAGGCATCTTTGAAATATACCGTTATGAGCTTCATCTCCTCCACCCTTATACTGTTCGCTATTGCCATGATATACGGAATCACGGGAACCCTCAGCATCCCGGCATTTTTGCATGCGACAGCCACCGCACCGCAGATCCGTTTATGGTTTACCGTGGGACTTTTTCTTTCCGGATTTGCCATTAAGGCAGGCCTTGTGCCGTTTCATGCCTGGCTACCGGACGCCCACTCAATGGCTCCTGCGCCGGTATCGGCATTGCTTTCAGGGCTGTTCATCAAGGTGGTGGGTTTTTATACCATTATCCGGCTTACCTCCAACATATTCACCGACATTCCGCAGATGAGGATACTTCTGCTTACTTTCGGAATGCTTTCAATGGTTTTGGGCGGCGTGGCGGCATACGGACAGAAAAACATAAAACGGATTTTCGCATATTCAACCATAAGCCAGATAGGATACTGCGCGATAGGCCTGGGAATAGGCGGCTATCTGGGCAATCTCGGGGTTCTCATGCATATCATCTCACACGCATTTTCCAAGTCCCTGCTCTTTTTGAATGTCGGGGCGGTGGAGTACATGACGGGAACAACCGATACGGAAAAACTGAATGGACTGAATGACCGAATGCCCCACACAACGCTGCTTTCAAGCACAGGCATGCTTGGAATAGCAGGCATTCCTCCGATGGGCAATTTCTGGAGCAAACTCATTATCATACTTGCCGCTGTACAGGCGGGGTATGCCGGAATAGCGGCCTTATGCATTATTGTGGCCGTAATGACTCTCGGCTATTTCCTCAAACTTCAAAGGACCGTTTACTGCAGCAAGGCAGGGGATGCCGTGAAGAAGGAAGCGCCCGCAGGGATGCTGGTTCCCATGACCGTGCTTGCCTTCATGGCGGTATTTGCCGGCATCCTTCTTATCCCCGGCATAAGGGAAGCGTGTATGGATAAAGCCGTGGATGTGATGGGCAATTTTTCTTATACCAGTATAGCGATAGGAGATTAAATAATGAATTATCTGCTTGTGTTTATCCTCAACCTCATTGTCTGGTATGCGGTAACATGGTCTTTTGAACCGGCTAATCTTATTGCGGGAGCGGTGGTATCTGCCTTTGTAACGGCAATATTCGGAAAAGAATTTCCCTACCATCCTAAAAAAGCCTTTCAGATCAGGAGATACGTTATTTTCTTTAAATTTTTCTTTGTTTTCCTGCAACAGATGTTCAAGGCAAATATCATAATGGTTTACAGGGTATTGAGTCCCGGTCCTCCCATAAAACCCGGCGTTGTGAAAATGCCCCTGTACCTTAAATCTCCCCTGGGCCGGACCATCCTGGCAAATTCCATTACGCTCGCTCCCGGCACTTTTACAATGGACATCACGGAAGATTTTCTTTATGTACACTGGATATACGTGGTTACGGAGGACCCGGCCAGAACGGAAGAATTAATATGCGGCAACCTTCAGAAAATTCTTAAGGAGGTATTTGAATGATTCTCTTATTTTCATTCCTGACGCTCTGCGTCGCTCTGTGCATCTACAGGATTTTTCGGGGGCCCAGGGCAGCGGACAGGATGGTTGGAATTGACATTCTCGGCATCATAGTAATCATCTTCTGCGTCCTGCTCGCATTGTCAACCGGAGCGGAATTCTATATGAACATAGCCATTGCATGGTCTATCCTGGGATTCGTAAGCACCATCACTTTTGCAAAATTCCTGGAAGGGAGGAATTTAGATGATTGAGTTCATAGTCTATATCCTGATGGCAACAGGACTGTGCTTCATACTCATGGGGTGCATCGGGCTTATAAGAATGCCTGACGTCTATTGCCGTCTGCAGGCAGCCACCAAATGCGTCACCCTTGGAACCGGCAGTATATTGCTCGGCGTATTTGTAATGAAGGGATTTTCCGCCGTAGGGATTAAAGCCATCGTCTGCCTTGTCTTCCTTTTCCTCAATTCCCCGACTGCCACCCACGCTCTCGCCAGGGCATCCGACATTTCGGGGATAAAAATCTGGCAGAAGCCCGGAGACGAAAAAATCTACCCCGCACGTCCCCGCCCTTCAGACGAAAGCGGCGAGTAATAAAAACCCGGGTGAGGTTGTAAAAAATGCACGAACTTTCCGTGGTAACAAACCTGCTGAAAATACTTGAGAAGGTGCAGAAAGAGAAACATGCGGAATCCTTTCTGAAAATCAACCTTACCGTAAACCCCTGCAGCTGCATTGACGAGGAAAACATCAACTTTGTATTCCGCTCCATGGTGAAGGAAAACCCTCTCTATAAAAACGCTGAAATACATATAGAACGAAGTGATAACCCGGCAAGCAGGGAATTCATCCTTGAAAACGTGGAGATAGAGGTTGAATAATTCCTTGTGCACTCCCCTTGACAAAAATTCTCTGGGGATATATAATTAACAAAATTGTTAATTTACTGTTCTTAGAGATCATTTCAAAATGAACTATATCACACTAAGAAACAACCTGAAAAACAGGAAATTTTTCAGAGCCGGGGAAATATCTGAAATACTGAACATCAATCCCTCTTCGGCAAGGGTGCTTTGTTCCAGGATGAAGCAACAAGGCCTTGTCGTGAGATTGAAAAGGGATTTTTACGTAATCAGAGAGAAATGGGATAATCTGCAATACGAAGATGTTTTAAAACTCGCCAATATCCTGCAGGTACCTTCTTATATATCGTGCATGAGCGCACTTGCATTTTATGACGTCTCAACGCAGGTTCAGCGCAGTTTCTATGAAAGCGTTTCCCTGAAAAGGACGAGAAAGTTCAATGCGGACAGCGCCGTTTTCAATTACTATAAAATAAAAACTGCATTGTATTTCGGATTTGAAAAGAAGGAAGGCATCTTCATTGCCTTAAAAGAAAAAGCTTTCCTTGATGCGGTCTACCTTTATTCTTTCGGCAAATACAAATTTGACGCCTCTTCAATCTCTCTGGGCAAATTGCAGAAAACAAAGATAACGGATATGCTTGACAAGTATCCGATTAAAACAAGAAAAACCTTTGAAAAAATATGGACGATCTGATAAATCAGGAGCGGTTCGAAATAGAAGTGCTGGACAGGCTGAACACGGGCCGGTTTTTGCCTTACCTGGCCTTTTGCGGCGGAACCATGATGCGGCTTTGTTACGGTCTGGACAGGTTTTCCGTGGACATTGATTTCAGGATATTGAAAAAATCTGTCGCCGCAAAAGAGCTGTTCACCGGCATAAAAAATTTTCTTGGAGAAACCTACAGGATTAAGGACTCCGCGGATAAATTCAATACACTGCTGTACGAGATTGGCTCGGACAGGTACAGGAGAGGGCTGAAGATAGAGATAAGGAAAACGGGCGGAGCATTTTCCGCAGAGCAGACAATAGCATACTCCCCCTACTCCGACATCCAGGTACTCCTGAACGCTTTTACGCTTAAAGACATGATGTCCTCAAAAATTGAGGCTTTCCTGGACAGAGGCGAAATAAGAGACGCTTTTGATATTGAATTCCTGCTTAAAAAGGGTTTATCATTAAACAGCTCGGAAGCGGTATTAAAAAGGATTGAAACAAAACTGGATTCCTTGATTGAAAAAGATTTCAAGACAAAGCTGTTTCCCCTAATAGAAGCGGAAAAACGGCAGTATTATTTGAAAAACGGGTTTAAAATCCTGCGGATGGAGATGGGGAAAACAAAACCCTTCATAATGAAGGATTATCAAAGGAGAATTCCCCGTAAATAAAATATACGGGGCAAGCGGGGTAAATGAAAAAAATTAAGACGATAGAGGTCGGGGCGAGCATCTTTGAAGAGAACGACAGGATTGCAGGGAAAAACCGCGTACTGCTGAAAAAACACGGGGTCTTTGCCCTGAATATAATGGGTTCTCCAGGTTCGGGGAAGACAACCATTCTTGAAAAAACCATAGAAAAACTTCAGAAAGAGTTTTCCTTTGCAGTAATAGAAGGGGACATACAGGGCAGCCTGGACGGGGAGCGGCTGGACAGACTGGGAATCCCCGTTGTTCAGATAAACACGGGCGGCGCATGCCACCTTGACGCGAATATGGTGGCGAAAGGCCTTGAACACCTTCCCCTTGAGGATATGGATATCCTTTTCGTGGAGAACGTAGGCAATCTGGTATGCCCCGCGGAGTTTGACATAGGCACGGATGTGAACGTCATCATCTCAAGCATTCCGGAAGGCGAAGATAAACCATTAAAATACCCGCTGATGTTCAGGATATCGGCCGCATGCCTGCTGAACAAGGCAGACCTGGTCCCCCATACGGATTTCAGCATCGCAAATTTCACCGGAAACCTTAAGAACGTCGCTCCGGATACAAAACTGATGGTTCTCTCCGCAAAAACAGGGGATGGATTCAAAGACTGGCTTGACTATATTTCCTCCACACTGCTCGCCTCCGTATCGCAATTCCCCGACCTTTCCTGCATTGAATTTAAAGGCAGGGTAGTGATTGTGGGGATGGGCGACAGGATGAAAGGGGACGACGGCGCAGGGTGCCTGTCCGCAGAGATACTCCAGAAGAGAATATACAAGAGCTCCGTCAAGGTAATCAATGCGGAGAATGCGATTGAAAACTATCTCGGAGTTATTGAAAAATTCAGGCCGGATACCGTGGTCATAATTGACGCTGTTGATTTTGGAGGAAAACCCGGCGATATCAAGATAATGGAGCGTGATGAAATTGCGGAGACAACCTCTTCCACCCACACCTTCTCCCTTCGCCTCATTATCCGGCACATATGCTCGGAGACAGCCGCTGAATGCACGGTCATAGGCATCCAGCCAAGAACCACCGCCTTCGGGGAAGGACTTTCCCCCGAAGTCCGCAAATCCGTCCTGCACCTGGCAAAAAGTATCACGCCTTGACAGAATTGTGATAAACAGGTATATTAATGCAAGAAAGTTTATATTTTCGTGCATTACACATAACAAAACAGAGCAATTATGATAAGAGACATACTGCTCCTTCAGAAAAGGGAACTGGAAAAGAGGGGAAGGGAAAAGTTTGTTGAAAGGAACATTGATTTCAACAGGTTTCTTGCCAACGACCTTGTGAAGGTGATAATAGGTCCGCGCAGGGCAGGCAAATCCTTTCTCGGCTTCAACATCCTCAACAAGACCGGAAATTTCGGCTACGCGAATTTTGACGATGAAAAACTCATAGAGACAAAAGACTACGACGAGATAGTCTCTACGCTCAATTCTCTCTACAATAACCCGAAATATCTTTTTTTTGATGAAATCCAGAACCTCGCAAGATGGGAGCTGTTCATCAACCGTTTACAGAGGCAGGGCTTCAATATGGTCATCACCGGCAGCAACTCCAACCTCCTAAGCAGTGAACTCTCCCCGCACCTGACCGGCAGGCATCTTCTTGTCAATATTTTCCCTTT
Organism: uncultured bacterium; assembly: GCA_964403465.1. Taxonomy (GTDB): domain Bacteria; phylum Ratteibacteria; class UBA8468; order B48-G9; family JAFGKM01; genus JAFGKM01. The sequence continues at coordinate 1,232 of CAYOFY010000006.1, read as the reverse complement.
CTCATTCGCTGAATTTCTGAGACTGGAGAACGACCCGGCCCAACTCACCACGCAGGAGATCAAGAACAAACTTCTTGAATACCTGACATACGGCGGTTATCCCGAGCCATGGACAAAGAAGATAGACCACAGGGAATACCTCTCCACGCTCTTCAACTCCATCATCTACAAGGACATCGTCAGAAGGTTCAATATACGGTTGATACCGACAATAGAAAACCTTGCAGTCTATCTGGTTTCAAACACCGCAAGGGAGTTCTCCTATAACACGCTGAGCAGGATAACCCGTTGCAGGAGCGTCCACACGATTGAAAAATACCTGAACTATCTTGAGGAATCCTTTATCTTCTTCAGGGTGCACAAATTTTCTTCCAAACTGCAGGAACAGGTCAGTTCAAACAAGAAGATCTACTGCATAGACAACGGTTTCATCCATGCGAAGGGATTCAAGACAGGCAACGACACAGGATGTCTTTACGAAAATGCGGTTGCTGTGAAACTGAAGAAGAACGAACTGGACGGAGGGGCCAGGGTCTATTACTGGAAGCATCCTCTCCAGCAGGAGGTGGATTTCGTCCTGAAAGAGGGAACAGAGATTACCCGGTTAATACAGGTATGTTATAACCTGAACGATATAAAAACGAGGGAGAGGGAGGAAAAATCACTCATCAAGGCCAGCCAGGAACTGAAATGCGACAACCTGCTGATAATCAACGAGGACTACGAAGGCGAAGAGGAAAAACAATGGTTCGGCGCCTCAGGAAAAATAAAATACCTCCCCCTCTGGAAATACCTTTTAGAGGACTCCGTCCATGATTAAGAGAAAAACAACAAGAACTTCTCGGGATATTTTAATAGGTATTGACAATACAGGTTTTTGCTGTATAATATATACAGGAGGTGATACACATGCGTTTGAACATTACATTACCGGACAATCTGGAGAAAGATCTGAAAAAAATCCCCAACAAAAGCAATTATATAGCTGAAGCTTTGAAAGAAAAAATAAAGAAAGAAAAACGGTTGACTCTCATTAAAGAACTGCAGGAGGGTTACAAAGCCAAGAGACAGGAAGATAAAGAAATCAACAAGGAATGGGAAGATATTACCATGGAAGGATGGAAATAAATAATGGACTTTCCGCATAGAGGAGAAATCTGGCTGGTTGCTCTGGAGCCGGTAAAAGGGCATGAGATAGGAAAGACGAGACCGGCAGTGATTATCTCCAATAA
>CAYOFY010000005.1:4143-42878 GCA_964403465.1 uncultured bacterium | reverse complement strand
CGGCATTTTTCTCCCCAGAACCCGAACGGAGGAAGGGGTGCAGGGGAAGGTATCGTCTCCTGCGTATTTCGCATCGGGGGGAGAAGATTAGGAAGGGGGAAGCTCCCCTTCCTAAAGAGCGGAGCGATCCGTGATGGGTTCAAATCCCTCCCTCGGCACTACAAATTTCATGGTGTGAAATTTGTCAGAGCAATTGAGCAAATAGATAATAGAGAAATGGAGAGATTAAAACTCAATTGCGGTCTATTTTCTATTGTCAATTTTCAATATTGGCCGCCTTAATATCCTTTAAAGAAGCTCTGCTGGCTCTACGCATTACCAGGTTTACGGGAATTGATAAAAGTGCGATTTTATTGGGACGGAGTGTTCTCTTAAATATGGAACGATAGGATGATATTTGTTTTCTTGCCCAATAATAACCTCTCTGCAATTGGTCAACGCTCAGCAGAGTTGGTTTGAAAACAACTTCTCCGCAGGTATATTTTTCCCAGTTTCGCTCAAATATTCTTCCCTGCTCATCAAATTGTTTGTATAAATGCGTTCCAGGCAAAGGCGTAAGAATGGAGAAACTTGCCAATTCAATTCTGTTACGTTCAATAAAATCCACAGTCTTCTCAAAAACTCCTTCATTATCCGAATCGAAACCAAAAATGAAAGCGCCGATTATTCCTATTCCGCTGTCATGAATCTTTTTAATTCCTTCTCGGTAATCATCAACTCGATTTATGACCTTATGCACCTGTTTCAAACTGTCACTCGACAGGGATTCGAAACCTATAAAAAGTCCCTTGCATCCGCTTTTAGCCGCAAGTCTCAGCAATTCTCTATACCTTGCGATGATTATAGAACCCTGTCCGAACCATCTTATTTTCAGAGGAATTAAAGCCTTGAAAAGTTGTTTGGCATAATCGGGCCGTCCAGCAATATTATCATCAACAAAAAATACTATTGCCCGATTTTTCAGTAATTTGACTTCCCGTATCACATCAGCAATCGGTCTTGTGCGATAAGTCCGTCCATAAAAATCTGAGACACTGCAAAAATCACAACCGAAAGGGCAGCCCCTCGTCGTTTGAACCAAATCCATTTCCCTGTAGAATTTGTTTCCAAAGAGAAGTTCTTTTCTTGGTAAAGGAAGATTTATTAAGCTGGGTCTTTCAGTTGAACTATAAAATTTCTGCAACTTGCCGGCACGGAAGTCCGTCAATAATCTGCCCATTGTTGCTTCAGCCTCGCCAATAACAACAGCGTCGGCATGCAAAGATGCCTCCCGCGGCATTGCCGTTGGATGAATACCTCCGAGGATGACCGGCACTCCCTTTTTTCTGAATCTATCGGCAATTTCATATGCACGCGGTGCAGTTGAAGTTATGGTGCTTATTCCGACCATATCAATTCTATCGTCAAAATTGATTTCATCCAGACTGTCATTTATTATTCTTATGTCTGTATCAGGCGGGAATAGGGCCGCAACGGTTGTAAGACTCAAACGAGAAAACTGAACTGCTTTCTCCCGTTTTGTTATGACTGTAACCGGAGATCGGGGTGAAATAAGATGAACGCGCAAAATTAGCTCCTTTGTTATGAGATTTGATTGAGTTTATTAAGATCTTTTTTTTAATTATAACATTTTCCATTCTCCTTCTGAAAACGCGAAGAATGGAAACGTTGAAAAGATCGGAAAACTTTCTTTTCTGTTCAGGAATGTTATTTTTATCGGCTAACCTCTAATTACAAGTGGTATGGTTTTCGGGGGGAAGATCCATTAGAGCAGACAGGAAAATCTTCCTGTGGCGAAAACATAATAATCTGGAAAGGCCGCATATGAACCTGATGGATTGACCCCTCCGCAAGAATTGCATAAAATATTGAAAACAAGAACAGGGAGACAATATGACAGGGAATCAGAAACCTTTATACCTGAAACATGAAGAACCGCTTGATGTCCGCGTGGAAGATTTGCTGGGACGGATGACGCTTGAAGAAAAAATATTGCAGATGATGCACGATGCCGAAGCGATAGAAAGACTTGGTGTTCCCGCCTACAACTGGTGGAACGAATGTCTTCACGGGACCGCCAGGGCAGGAGTGGCAACCGTCTTCCCACAGGCAATCGGCCTTGCCGCAACATGGAACGAGGTTCTTATTAAGAAGGTAGCATCTGCCATCGGCGATGAATGCAGGGCCAAACACCATGCGGCGCTGAGGTTGGGAAAGAGAGCTCAGTACTTCGGGCTTACATTCTGGTCGCCAAATATCAACATCTTTCGCGACCCGCGATGGGGACGGGGCCACGAGACATACGGGGAGGACCCTTATCTTACCGGCATCATAGGGACTGCCTTTGTCAGGGGACTCCAGGGAAACCATCCAGGATACCTGAAGGTTGCAGCATGTGCCAAGCATTACGCGGTGCACAGCGGACCGGAGCCGGAGAGGCATGATTTCAACGCGGAGGTTTCCCTTCAAGACCTGTGGGAAACATACCTTCCCGCATTTGAAGCGCTTGTGCGCAGGGGACGGGTAGAAGCCATCATGGGCGCATATAACCGCGTCAACGGCGAGGTATGCTGCGGCAGTCCGACGCTACTGGGAAAAATACTGCGGGGAAAATGGAAGTTCAAAGGCCACGTGGTCTCTGACTGCGGCGCCATAGGGGACTTCCATCTTCGCCACAGGGTGACAGCGTCTGACGAGGAATCCGCGGCCCTCGCGGTCAGGAACGGCTGCGACCTCAACTGCGGATGCACATACTCCTCCCTGAAGAATGCTGTAGAAAAAGGGCTGATAAGCGAGAAGGAGATAGACGTCTCTGTCAGAAGACTCCTGAGGACGCGGTTCAAACTCGGGATGTTTGACCCTGAGAATAAAGTTCCATACACCCGCATCCCTGAAAGCGTGGTCAACAGCCCGCGTCACCAAAAACTCGCCCTGGCCGCGGCACGGGAATCCATCGTTCTGTTGAAAAATGAAGGTCAAATCCTGCCGCTTCGGAAAGACCTCAGCTCCATTTTCGTGACGGGTCCGTCGGCGATGAACCAGGAAGTCATGCTTGGCAACTACAACGGTTTCAGCGGAAAGATGACCACCCTATTTGAGGGGGTCCTTTCAAAGGTCTCGCCCGGAACGCAGGTCAGATATACGCCGGGGTGCGGCTACAGGAACGGTCCCTTCAACCTGGAAAAGGTCAGGGCCATGTCCGACCAGGCGGATGTGATTATCGCGGCCATGGGCCTTTCGCCCCGACTTGAAGGAGAAGAGGGCACCGCGGAATCCGAGGCAGGCGGAGACAGAATAAGCATCGGTCTGCCGGAAATCCAGGAAGAATACCTCAGGTACTTGCATGAAACCGGAAAACCGGTGGTGCTTGTCCTCCTTAACGGCAGCGCCCTTTCCGTCAACTGGGCACATGAACATCTTCCCGCCATTCTCACCGCCTGGTATCCGGGAGAGGCCGGCGGGTCTGCCGTTGCGGACGTCCTTTTCGGAGATTATAATCCCGGAGGACGACTGCCGGTGACATTTTACAGGTCTGCTGATGATATTCCTCCGTTCAGGGATTACGCCATGAAAGGAAGAACATACCGCTATCTTGAAAAAGAACCGCTCTACCCGTTCGGATTCGGCCTGAGTTATGCGAAATTTACCTACCGCAATCTTAGCTTGAGCAAGAACAGAATCAGTCCCGGTGAATCATTGAAGGTCTCTGTTGAAGTGGAAAATGCCGGGAAGATGGCTGGCGACGAGGTGGTACAGATTTACATCGGGTATCCGGAGATGCCTTTCCCGACGCCGCTCCTGTCGCTGAAGAGTTTCAGACGCATCCACCTCCTGCCGGGTGAGAAGAAAGCGGTAGCCTTCAGACTGACAGGGAAAGAACACTCCGTTGTTAACGAAACGGGAAAACGGGTTGCATCACCTGGAGTTTACACAATCTCAGTGGGCGGCTCTCAGCCGGACAGACGCAGCAGGGATCTGGGTGCATCACCTGTTCTCACCGGAACATTCAGTATCACATGACCGGGTTCCGGAATACATCATGATATGTATACTCAGGATAGTGGGCAGACTTCGTATCTCAACTTCCACTACAATTCCTGTGCCAGGGAACTGATAAAGGATAATTCACAACTTAACCGGATATAATATTATCCCCGGGCTTCTGTTTCTTACGGGTGTACAGGTAATAGAGCAGCGGGTTGATGAAAAGAGTCAGCAGGGTCGTGCTGAGTGCCCCGAAGATTACTGTCACCCCGATAGGGGATTTCATTGCAGAAGCCTTTCCCATTCCAAAAGCCAGGGGAATCATGGCTGAGACAACAGTAAGACTGGTCATCAGTATCGGCCTCAACCTCAACGCGCTGGCTTCAATAATCGCCGATAACGGTTCTCTCCCCTTCTGTATTGAAACCTTCGCAAAATCTATTATCAGGATACCGTTATTCACGCCTATGCCGGTTAGAATGACCATTCCCATCAGACTGAATATATTGATGGTCTTGCCAAGCATGAAGATACCGAAAAAAATACCTATCGTTGCCAGGGGAAGTATGCCGATAATAATCAGCGGTTCAACCCAGTTCTCAAACTGGGCTGCCATCACAAGGTAAACCAGCAGGGATGCCATGGCAAGCGCCGTCAGCAAATCCCTGAAAGTCTCGCCCATTCTTTCCGCTTCGCCTGAGATGACCACCCCGGTGCCTTCAGGGAAAGAGACCTCCTTGACCTTGCCCTGGAATGTCTTCATGACCGTGCCGATGGGCTTGTTCAGGTCGGCCGTGACCTTTATGCTGGGCTTGCGGTTATACCTTTCTTTCAGGGTAGGCCCCGTTGATTCCTCCAGGTCGGCAACCTGTTTCAGAAAGTAGAGTTTGTTCATGGAGTTGGTTACCGGCAGATTTTCCAGGACGCCACGCTGGTTCTTGAGTCTCTCCGGCAGGGTTACGCGGATATCGTATGTATTCTCACCTTCCTTCAGTTTTGTCGGCACGAGACCTTCAAGGGCGGCGCGGCAGTTGAGAGCAACGTAACTCGGGCTCAGGTCAAATTCAGCCAGCCGGCTCCTCCTGACGGCAAAATTGATTTCCGGCTTCCCCGCATGATAGGAACTATCGGAATCAGAAATGCCGGGCGTGTTCTCCACAATATCCAGCACCTGCCTGGAAAAAGGCGCAACGTCTTCCCATTTATGCCCGGTAAGGTATATCTCAAAAGGCGGTTCTCCTCCGCCTATAATCCCCTGTTCCATGGCCGTGATGCTCGCACCAGGCAGCGAGGCGAGGAAGGGCTTCAGTTCCTGTATTACCTGGCTTGTGCGGCGTTTCTTCTTTTCCTTGAGGGTGACGACAATCTGCCCGTATTCCGAGCCTGTGGAACCTGCGCTGATCACACCGCTGCTGGCTGACCCGATGGTGGTGAATGTCCTTTCGTATTCCGGCAATTCCTTCAGTTTGTCCTCTATCTGCTGAATCACCTGTTCGGTGCGGCCAAGGTTAGTGCCCGGCGCCATCCTGACGCTGATGTTGAACATGCCCTGGTCAGGCGTGGGAGCCATTTCCATCCCTATGATGGGTATGAGCGCAAAACTTGCCAGAAACAGCACGCCTGTGCAGACCAGCATGAATGCAGGACGTGCAAGGACTCTCGCGAGGGTCTTCTTGTAAGATTCGCGGAAGCGCACAAAGTTCTCTTCCCATCTCTGCGACCACCTTGCCTCCACCTTGCCTTTCAGGAACTTTACCGTGAGCATGGGGATCAGAGTGAAGGACACAAGCATGGAAATCAGCGTTGCGTAAACCTGGACCATGCCGAATTGCTTGAAGAACTGTCCGACAATACCCGCCATGAAAACAATCGGGATGAAAACGACGATGTTGGTAAGCATTGACGCCATGATGGCGCCCTTTACCTCATCGGTGCCGTCCTCCGCGGCGGCAATGAGATCCTTACCGAGTTCATGCCTGTGCCGGTAGATGTTTTCTATCACCACGATGGAACTGTCAACAACGATACCGACGGTAAGAGCGATACCGGAAAGAGACAGGACGTTGAGCGTGAACTTTGAAAGGTACGCGAAGAAGAAGGTGCCGATGAGAGAAACCGGGATTGCCACGCTCACAATGAGGGTGCTGCCAACACTGTGAAGGAAAAGAAACAGCACCAGGGCGGTAATGAGAACGCCTTCAAACAGATTGCTCTTTACGTCCGCCACGGACTCCCGTATGAAGGTTGACATATCCGCCACCACGGAGATTCTTACCCCGGCCGGCAGATTCTTCTGTATGGCCGGAAGTATCTTCTCCACGCCGTCAACCACCTCAACGGTATTCGCGGCAGGCTGTTTCTGAATAATTATACCGACCGCCTCCTCTCCGCTGATTTTTGCCTTGTCCCGCACTTCAGCGTAGGTATCCTTTATGCCGGCAACGCTTGCCAGGCTGACCTTCCGGATTTCCCCGCTCATCATGTCAAAAACCGGGATATCAAGACTGGAAATATCGGAAATGCTTTTGAATTCAGCATTCAACCGGCCCGAGACTTCCCTGTCCGTCTGAACATAATGACCGGAGGGCAGATTGGTGTTTTCCTGTCCTATGCGCTGGGCAAGTTTCACAAGGTCCATTCCGTAGTATTTGAGTTTGTCAGGGAAAGCCTCTATTCTTATCTCTCTCTTCAGTCCACCCACAATATCCATCTTCCCTATTCCGTTGATGGACTGGAGGGAGACCCGCACGTAATTATCCGCCAGCTGGTAAAGGGTCTTTGCATCCGGGCCGGACAGTCCAAGGTATATGACCGGCATTGCGTTGATATCCAGCTTCAGGACTTCCGGATCTTTTGAGTCTTCCGGCAACTGGGACCTCATTGCGGATACTTTTTCCCGCACGTCCGCGGCCGCCACCTCCGAGGAAATATCCATGTTGAACTCGCCTATCACAACTGATATCCCCTCGGCCGAAGTGGAAAATATATTCTTTATGCTGTTGGTTGTACTGAGGGCATCCTCAACCGGCTTGGTAACAAGGGTCTCAACCTGGTCAGGTCCCGAACCCGGATAGAGCGTCATTATGGTGACTATGGGAATGTTTATGCGGGGCACGAGGTCGACCTGCATCCGGGAAAGGGAAAAGATGCCGAGCACCGCAACTGCAAGGAAAAAGACCGTCACCAGAACCGGCCTTCTTATTGCGATCCGTACCAGGTTCATAATGGATATCCTCCTGTCCTCCTATTGCTGCTCTCTGCCTGTTCCTGTAACCTTCACCAGGCATCCGGGTGTCAGGTTTTCCTTGCCGAAAACCACTGCCCTGTCACCGGCAGAAAGGCCCGAAACTATCTCGGTACTGCCGTCTGTCGTCATGCCGGTAACAACCTTCTTTTTCTCCGCCCTGCCATTATTGACGATGAAGATAAAGTCTTCATTCCCTTCTCTGAAGATTGCCTGGCCCGGTACCGTAAGCACGTTTTCCTTCGTTTTTGTAAATATTCTGCCCTGCAGAAAGAGACCCGGCTTCAAACCGGCCGGCCTTGTTAAGAAATTGACATGTACATTGAAGAGCCGATTGCTGGGGTCCGGCGCACCGGCAATGCTCGCAATCCTGCCTTTGAATTGCGCATCGGGAAAGGCGTCAAGGATAATCTCCGCCTCCTGGCCGATGCGAAGCATGGAGATATACTGCTCCGGCACATGGACCTCGGCATTGAGCCGGGCAGTGTTGTAGAAGGTCATGACAGGCTGGCCTGGAGCAACCACCTCGCCGACATCGGCTATCTTGTTCCCTATGACGCCGGAGAAAGGCGCGTAGATGCAGGCGTCCCTGATGCTGGTCTCCACCAGGTTCAGACTGTCCCGTGCCATTGTAACCTGGGAAGCGGCTGACTGATACTGTTCCTCCGCCGTATGAAAACGCAATTGAAGGGTCTCAAGTTCCCTCTGGGAGATGGCACCCTCCTTGAAGAGGTTTTCCATGCGGTTGAGGTTTTTCCGGGCGTCCTCAAGCTGTATCTTCACCTGGTTCAACGTATTCTGGGCAATCTCCAGCTGGCCCTGTGCCTGATTCCTTTGAAGTTCCAGGCTGGTGGTGTCCATCACGACCAGTTTTTCTCCTTTTTGAACGGCGTCTCCGATATCCCTGTTGATAGCCAGTATTCTGCCGCCTATCTTGCTTGACAGTTTCGTCTGTTCCTCGCTGGCCACCATGCCGGTGACCTCAATGGAATTCGTGATTCTGCCCGGCTTGAGCTCCATCACTTCAACGGGTATGCCCTCCTGCTGCTGAATCTGCGTCAGGCTCAGGGGCGGCTTTTTGGTAACTTTCGTAACAACGCGGAATGCTATCAGCAATAATAAAAGAATTGCCAGAATCCATAGCAGTTTTTTCATCTTATTCTCCTATTCCGTCACACCCGCAGCTTTTTCAAGTTCGGCATATGCAATGTGGTAATCGCACAACGCCTGGTAATAGTTATTCCTGGCACCGGCAAGGTCTGTCTGCGCATCCAGGACTTCCGTGTTTGTAGCCATCCCTTCCCTGTAAAGCATCTCTGCAATCCTGAAGTTTTCCTGCGCTTTCTCTATGGTCTTGGCGGAGGTTTCTATCTCCTTCCTGGCGGTTTCAATGTTCGTATAGGCATTATGCACACTGAGTTCAATTCCCTTCCGCAGGAGTTCCCCCTGTTCTCTTACCTCTTCCTCCTGATGTTTCGCCCTGCTCACCCTGTATGCAGTCTCGCCCCAGTTCCATATGTCCATCTCCACGGCAAGACCGGCGTTCCAGGTGTTGCGCCACCGGTCAATGGCGTCCTGCGTTCCCCGGTCAAACGTGTAGTTGTAAAAGGCCGCCAACTGCGGATAGTACCCGCTTCTTGCGGCGGATACGCTGAACCCGGACATCCTCAGGCTGCTGCCGGCGATCTTCAGGTCCGGATGTTTCTCAAACGCAAGGTTTTTCCAGTAGTCAGGCGTGTGGAGTTCCTTCTCACTGGTGAGCATATCCTCAATATCCACCTTCGTGTCAAGCGGCCTGTTCAGCGTGAAATTGAAAGCGGATTCCGCGGACTCAAGGCCGCTTTCCGCCTTGATTATGGCCTGTTGCGCATCGGAAAGGAAAACCTCGGTCTTCAGGATGTCAACCTTCGTCACAAGCCCCTCGTTGAATAATGCCTCCGTGACCTTCAGATGCTGCTCCGCCATGTCCCGCAAAGAGAGAGCATTTTCAAGAAGTCTTCTTAACTTCAGTACGGAAAAATAGCTCTTCTTCACCTCGTACGCCACGTCCTGTCCGACCGCATCCTTCGCGTAGCCGGTGAGCTTTATATTCTCCACGGACTGTCTGTACAGCGAGGTTCTTCTGCCTCCAGTGAAAAGCACCTGCGTGACCCCCAGGCTGAGATTAAAGAGGTCATCGTCAGTAACCGCATAGGAGACAGGGTCTAGCAATATCGGGGGAAACGGTCCGAAAGTAACTTCCTGCGGCTCTGCAAGGCGCGTGTAGTTGAAGGATGCCGAAAACCGCGGAAAAAAGGAGGTTGACACCTCCCTGCCGGCAAATTCGCTCTGCCTGATTTTCTCGTCCGCTATATTGAGTTTTATGTTGTTCTTCAATGCAATCTCAATACTTTTCTCCAGCGTTAGTATGTCTTCAGGGGAACCCTTGAAAGAGACCAGGAAAAATGCCGCGAACAATAAGAAGTATTTCTTCATAGAGACTTCCTCCAAGAACCTCAATAATTCACTTTTTAAGTAATCCTTTAAGAAAGATATCCAGCAGGTTATCAATACGTTTTTTCAATGCCACGACATTCCTTTCCTTGAGCCATGAATGTTCCAGCCCTCTCAAAACATTAACGATATTCAGTGCGGTGGCGTCCAGATCCCTGATGTTGAAAACCCCCTTCCCTTTCCCTTCCTTCAGAATTTCCCTGACCAGGATGAACTCCCCTCCCTCAATTTCCGCCTTCAGCCTTTCAACCAACCTGTAATTTTCATAGTACTCGTCAGCAAAAAAACCATAGAATCTTGATAGATGGCTGAGGGCCGACATCCTCGTCATGAAGTAGACCCGGAGTTTCTTCTGGGGCGTCTGTTCCCGCCCGAGGGCATCCCTCAGTTTCTTCCTCCATTTTTCAATTTCCCTGCCTGCAACGGCCTGAAAAACCTCGTCCTTGCTCTTGAAATAGTAATACAGGGAACTCTTCCCCCTGCATGCGGCCCTGGCAATCTCCTCCATCGTGGTTTTCCTGAAACCGTAACGGCTGAAGATATCCTGAGCCGCTCTGACAATTTCCTCTCTCCCGGTTTCGTTTATCTTCGCCATTTTTTTATTATAGTATAATCGACCAAATCAGTCCAATGTTCTAAATTTTACTGTTTTTATGGTGCAGTGTCAACAGTTCCACATATATACAAATTTTTTGCATGATTACAAGGGCTCCGCCCGTACCGTTTTTTCCTGCACCGTTCGCTCTGACAAAAATAGCCGGACAGGTCCGATCAGGCCGGACGGTTCCTGGGGCATACACCTGTCAAAGACATTCTCCCCGAGTTTTTTTGCAAGCGTGTTGGTCACTTCAATCACAAGGGAATTTTTGCCTTCGCAGATAAGCCCTGTAATGTCAAATACGTACGGCGGGCAAATCTTAACGCCGGCCCTCTTACCGTTCAGAATTACTTCGGCAATCTCGTATGCCTCGCCGATATCCAATCTCATACCTCTGACCTCCTTTTTTTTCTTAATTTCAAAGCATGCCTCGTAACGTAACATCCCGGAAAATCCGGGGAGGAGTTCCGGTACCGCCACGTTTCCCGGACCGCTGACCGCAGGTATCTTCACGAAACGAGGATATTGCCTGGCTGATGCCTTTGAGACCTTCCATGGACCGGTTACCGGCACCTCATGAGAAAATTCTTCTTTCCTCCACTCCGACAGAGGACGGGTGCAAACATCCTGTTTTCCGGAAAAAATAATGAAAAGCGATTGGTATGGTTCCAGATGGATGTCCGCAGAAACATGATTCTCGGACAATGTGTGCGGGATACGGTAAATCCTGTCTTCCATTGCGTCGTACGCCAGGGGTTTCCGGCTTGTTCCGAACCTGACGGCAGTATGAACATCATGCAAGGTGCTTTCATTGACGAAGAAATATATCTCGGAGTCCGGATGCGAGTAATGGTAATAACGCAGGTGTTCAACCTCATGAGATATTTCAATATCATAGATTCCGTGTTTGCGGAGGAGTTGCGGGAGACCATCCTCCCGGCACACCGAGCATAAAGGATGTTTTTTCAACATCTCCAGGGATTCCTTAAAGTGACGCTGCCGTGCACAACTTTCCTCTGGAAAATCCTGAGTGAAGACGATTCGCACTCCGGCATCTGCAATTTGAACAAGCCGGGTAATGAACTCCTCCGGCAAATGCTGCGCATACGGTATGATTACCGCCTGGTAGTTCTCCTTATTGACGGTAATCCTGCCTTCGGAAAAGGAACATAAATCTTTTGACATGAAAGCGTCTATTGGAATCACATCGCAGTCAATCTGATGCGCGGCGAGCGGCCTGACAACCTTTTCAAAGGGAACGCAGGAACCGGCCCATTCCGCTTCCGCATGGTAAACAACCGCGGCCGGAGCGACGTGCGTGCCTCCTGACAGCAGCCCGCACACCTTTTGCGCATAACCTGACCAGATGTGAAAGTACCTCCACTGCGGATTCGCCCCCTGCGCGTAAAAATGCGGAGGGCAGTCCCTGTCAGGGAATTTCGGCGAAAACGCATGGGGAACAAGAACATTTGCGCCACGAACGCAAGCATGGTCGGTCAGCCACTTCATCAGTTTCAACCCTTCCTGCCATCCGTATGCACCGAACAGCTCGCAAATAGTCATGCCTTTTTTCTTCGGGTCTATATGTCCTGCCGAACTTGCCATCTTCCCCATCCCCCAGTAGAAGAAATCGTTGTCCAGATGACCAAAGGTGGTTGTGAGCCAGCCCGAGGTGTATTCCGGCCAGATTTGATATACTATGTCATATCCGGAGGAATCCTGCCCTTCTATCGCCCTGAAAAAATGACCGGCGCCGTATCCGAGCCGCGAGTGCGCTCCCTTATCCTCAACGACATGTCCGATGAGTTTGACCCTGTGTTTCCGGCACCAGTTGCCGATGCGGCTCGTGAAATTCTGTCCGTACAAACGGCTTACGACATTCATAAACGCATACCGCGCATGAGAGGAAAGAGAACCTGCATCATACCAGAGAACCGGGAGAAGTCTTCCGAAATCTCCGTTCCATTCCTCGCTCAGTTCATCCAGCAAAGTTGCGGAATAGGGAAGAACCATCGGAAACCTGCCGATTACCGCGTCATACGTCCCGGCATTTCCAAACCGCGGTTCGTCGCTGAAAAACCCCCCGATTGTCTTTCCAAACTCCTCCGGATAGCGCCGGTAAAATTCTTCATAGACAAAACGAATAAAAGCGTCCGTGGCTTCCGGAACCAGAGGGTTGAGATAGTCCTTCGTCCTGATCTCTCCTCCGTCACGCATGCATACAAAGAAGAAGACACGCCAGAAACCTTCCGGGATATCCCAGTAAAGAATCCCGTCGGTTATACGGGAAGTCAAATCAGTGAGCGTGTCCGGTTCAATTGAATCGCCCATATCGATGCGCTTTGCCGCCACCACCCTCACCAGTTCTTCGCCTTTCCTGTTGAGCCACCCTTTTGCGATGAATGAAGTATTTTTTCTTGGCCCGGCGGCGTCAACATGAGTTTCCTTGAGATATACCTTAAGGTACTCAGGATGCAATTTCCTTATGCGACCTGCGGCAAAACCGCTGGGGAATATCAAATCATCAAAAAACCAGACCCGCATTTTTCTCTGCCTGGCCTCATCAAGCATTATATCCACATCTTTCCACCATCCAGGACCCAGAAAATCCGGATGGGGGCGCGATTCCGCGATAAATCCCTTGATTCCCTTTTCGTGCATCTGACGGATTTCATTGCGGATGACAGACTCTTTTTCCCCGCGCTGCCAGAAAAGAGGAAGGATTGGCGGGAATCCGGTATCTCTCTTTCTCTTTTTATTCAAAATATGTTCCACTTTTATCCCCTTTTTTCTCAGATTTCTTGAGTATCAGGTATGTAAACAGAGCAAAACTGGTATACGAAGTTCGCATGACAGCTGGACAGTTTTTGCGCGTATAGGGTAACATAGAACAACCATAAAGGACAGGAACAGCACAGTTTAACATCGGAACGGCAAAAAATCCTATTTTTTTCAACGCCGATTTATGCAAGAATGCAATGCAGTATCTGAACAGTGAAAGGGCAGATAATGGGATATAAATACGGATTCGGGTTTACGGATACGCTTGTCGCAGAGATGGGTGGTATAACACTTTCGCGTCTTCACTTTGACGCAAAGTCCATTGTGAAAGCATTCAATAGCATGAAACCCCTGGCGGAGCGTCTGGATGTTCCCGCGCCTGCACCCAGGATGGCCGGTTTCACCTATCCCCATGTTTCAACGCTCGGGGTTGAGATTGTATTCCCTGAGAATTCGGAGCCCAGGCCGTTCCCGGCGATAAGAAAGGCGGAAGATATTGACTTCCTTGAAGAACCCAAGGATTATCTTGACACACCTCTGATAAGAAAAAAACTGGCAGTTCTTGAAGAGCTGAAACGGTACTCACCCGAAACGCCTTCTTTCATAGGACATCTTTACGAAGGGCCGGTGACGACCGCTGTATTGCTCATGGGTCAGAACTTCCTGACCCTGCCCCATGACGATCCGGAACGGGCGCACAGACTTCTATCGTTCTGCACGGAAAGCGCGTTGAATTACGCGGAGGTGATGAGCCGTTGTCTAGGAGAACCCATTGTTCCGGGGCCGAAGGGAATGCCCGATGATTTTGCGGGGATGTTTCCGCCACATGTTTTTGAAGAGTTTGTCGTGCCATACTGGGAAAGGATGTATCAGGGGCTGAAGTCAACGGAGAGGTACCTGCACAGTGAACTGTTGAGAAAAGAGCATTTGCCTTTTCTGAACCGGCTCAATATAAATTCTTTTGACCCGAGCGCCGACCAGTATCTCACGCCTGAGATACTCGCCGGGCATTGTCCCTGCGACTTTACCCTGCGCATACAGGCATGGGATATGGATAACCTTTCCGCCGGAGAACTTGAAGAACTCTATTGCAGGCTGCATCAATATAAGCCGCTTTCGGTTTCATTCTACATGGATTCCCGTGATGAAGAATCGAAAATAAAAAGATTGCTGAGCATGGCAAGGCAAATGGAGAAAGATGATGAAAAGTAAACTGGCTATTCTTGGAGGAAAGAAAGCCGTCAGGTCAGATGTCAGGGATATATTCAGGTGGCCCATCGTCACGAAAGAGATGGAAGAGGCGGCTCTGGATGTCATGAGATCGGGGAATATCTCAGGCACGGACATAACGGAAAAATTTGAAAGGGGTTTTGCGGACTGGCACGGCATGAAATACGGACTGGGATGCAATAACGGCACGGCAGCCCTCCACTGCGCATTCTACGGCATAGGCATCGGCAGGGGAGATGAGATTATATGTCCGTCAATCACTTACTGGGCTTCCTGCCTGCCTGTCCTTTCACTGGGCGGGACAGTCGTCTTTTCAGACATTGATCCGGAAACACTGTGCATTGACCCGGACGATATTGAAAAACGTATAACAGGCAGAACAAAGGCGATTCTGGTTGTTCATTATTGCGGGCATCCGGCCGATATGGACAGGATTGTATCCCTTGCCGGCAGGCACGGGCTGAAGGTGGTGGAGGACGTTTCTCATGCCCACGGCGCGCTCTATAAGGGCAGGATAGTGGGAAGTCTCGGGGATGTCTCCGCCTTCTCCTGTATGAGCGGAAAGTCCTTTCCCATAGGCGAGGCCGGCGTGATGCTCACCGGCAGCAGGGAGATTTACGAGAGAGCGCTGGCTTTCGGGCACTACGAAAGGCATGACGAACTTACCCTGCCGGAATTGCAGAAAGGCGGGGGGCTACCATGGGGAGGATACAAGTATCGAATGCACCAGGTTTCTGCGGCAATGGGGATAGTGCAACTCAAAAAATATCCTTCGGAGATGGCCGAGATAGACAGGGCGATGAATTATTTCTGGGATATGCTTGAAGGTCTGCCCGGCATAAAATCAACAAGGCCTGAGAAGGGCTCCGGGACAACCATGGGCGGATGGTATGCCTCTCACGGACTTTACAGAAGCGCGGAACTCGGAGGCCTGTCCATCACGCGGTTCTGCGATGCGCTGAATGGAGAAGGGGTGAACGGCGTGTCTCCCGGATGCAACAGGGCGCTCCACCTGCATCCGCTTCTCAATGCGGTGGACGTTTACAACGACGGAAGACCCACAAGGATAGCCAATTCCGCTGGCGACATAAGGGGATATGGAGGACCTCTCCCTGTTTCCGATGGTATCCAGTCCCGTGTTTTCTGGGCACCGTGGTTCAAGAAATACTATCCCGAAATTATAGAAGAGTATGCCGGAGCCATAAAAAAAGTTATTGAAAATCACGAGGACCTGCTTGCCGATGACCCGGGCAACCCGGAGAATCTCGGCGGTTGGGCGCTGTCCTTCAAGAGGTGATAAAATAATGTCGTCCTGTAAACATGGATGGCTTTGAAGGAGGCAGGGATGATAGATATACACACGCACGTTCTCACAGTATGGGGCGGTGAAAAACCGTTCACGGCGGAAAGGTTGCTCAGAAGGATGGAAGAACTTGGGATGGACAGGTTTGTGATTTTGCCCATCATCGGGCCGGAGGGCTCGTATCTCCATTTCGGGCCGGAGGACGCACTGAAGGTATACAGGCGTCATCCGGAAAAGGTAATCCCCTTCTGCAACATAGACCCGCGGGCAGGAGGGAATTCATCAGACACTAATTTTTCCTTCCTGCTGGACAGGTACAGGAAGGCCGGCTGCAGGGGCGTGGGTGAACTGACCGCGAATATCTACATTGACAGTCCCCTGTGCATAAATCTTTTCAGACAGTGCGGAAAAGCAGGGATGCCGGTTCTTTTCCACCTGTACGATAAGATAGGCGGCAGTTACGGGCTCGTTGACGACATATATCTTCCGCGGCTGGAAAAAGCCCTGAAGAAATGCCCGGACACCATCTTCATAGGACACGCGATGGCTTTCTGGTCGGAGATAAGCGCCGACGTTGACGAAAAAACAAGGGGCATCTATCCGAACGGACCGGTAAAATCACCGGGACGCGTGCCGGAACTTCTGGAAAAGCATCCCAACCTTTACGGAGACCTTTCAGCAGGCAGCGGGTATAACGCGATTACAAGGGACAGGGAATACGGTTACAGGTTCCTCAGGAAATTTCACAGGCAGTTGCTCTTCGGGACGGACCTCTGCCACGTGGTGCAGGAGACTCCGATAGTGGACTATTTCAGGGAGATACTCAAAAAAAAGATAATACCGGCACACGCATATGAAAACATCACGCAGAGAAATGCCGAGAGGATATTGGACCTGTAACCTGACGGAGGACAAAATGAAAATCTTCATCATGACTGACCTTGAGGGAGTTGCAGGCGTCGTGGACTTTGAAACGCAGTCATACGGCATGGGAAAATACTACGAGGAGGCGAAGGAACTGCTGACGGAGGAGGTCAACGCCTCAGCCGCAGGAGCAATGGAGGCCGGCGCAAAAGAGATACTGGTCGTTGACGGGCACGGAGACGGCGGTATTGTCTTTAGGAATCTCCATCCTGAAATCAGTCTTCTGCACGGCAGACCTGTCCCTCAACTATGGGGTCTGGACATGAAAAAATGGGATGCGATGTTCCTTCTTGCACACCACGCCATGAACGGGACTTACGACGGCAATCTCAACCACACGTATTCAAGCAAGACCGTTGTTAATATGTTCCTTAACGGCAGACCAATAGGCGAAATAGGAATGAATATCTACCTTGCCGGATGGCATAACATACCCTGTGTCCTGGTAACCGGGGACGAAGCGGCGTGCAGGGAAGCAAAGACCTATGTCCCCATGATTGAAAAGGCAGCCGTAAAACGGGGGATAAACAGGACATGCGCAATATCCATCTCCCCGTCCAGAGCGCGGGAAATAATCAGAAAGAGTTCCTGCAACGCGGTAAAGAAGATAGGAGAGATTCCGCCTGTGAAGGTAAAGGGGCCGTGCGAACTCGTCATAGAATTTTTGTCCTCTGCCAATTCCTTCTCATACGCACAGAGACCCCACATTGAGCTTCTGGATGGAAGAAAGGTGAGAATCAGAGGTAGGAATTTCATGGACATGTGGGAAAAGTGGCATTTTTAATCTTCCACACCCCGCTTGCTGCTGCGGGTCATCTTCAGGTATTCCTGAACCTTTCCTGGTAACAATTCCCTTATGGGCAACTTGTAAGGACAACGTCTTTCACACCTGCCGCATTTGATGCACTTTTTGACTTTCAGCAAGGTCTCGTCCGAAATGGTTTTCCTTCCATTTGATTGATAGGCAAGTGTTTTCAGCATCATGATGATTCTAACTTCTATGCCAACAGGGCATGGGTCAGGGAAGATGCAGTGTCCGCAATACCGGCAAAATGTCTTACCCAGTTTTTTACGAATCTGCTTGTAGTAACTCCTGTCTTCGTCCGTAATTTCTCTATCAAGCAGAACACGCATGTTTTTTTTAACCTCGGCAATGTTTTTCATGCCAATCAATGCCGTTGTTATATTTTTGTCCAGCACATATTTCAAGGATGCACCGTAATCAACCAGGTTGCCTCCGGCCAACGGCTTCATGGCAATAATGCCCATATTCTTGTCTGTTGCCGATTTAAATACTCCCGGGCTTATTTCGTCAACACAATTGAGCGGAAACATCAAGACAGAAAATACGCCGTCTTTAATAATTCTCAGGTACAATGACGGGTTGTGCGTGGCGATACCAAGAAAACGGAATTTTCCCGACGCTCGTTCCTTTTCCAGCAGATCTGCTTCATACAGGGCTTTTCCATACTGCTCCCGGCTATCCACCATGCTGATAAAAAAGATATCAAAAAAATCAACATTCATGTCCTTCAAACTGGTATTGATGCTTTTTGAATTTCCCCTGGTGGACAGATAGAAATCTTTTCTTCTCTCCTTCAGCACATTGCCAATCTTTCTCCCTGTGCCGGTATAAACGTCCATGTAGTTTATCCCGCTATCCAGGCAATAATTTATTAACGAGGAGGATTTTGTCTTGTTCAAGAAAGTGAAAGCTACCCCGCCCAGGCTGATTTCACTTATGGATAAACCTGTTCCGCCCAATATTCTTGACATGCTGTTTCCCTCCTTTTTGCTCTATGCAAGTTTTTCTTATCATCACTGAATAGAAAACCATTACAGATTTTCAAAGGATACCTGAACGGCGGCGCAGATACCAGTTTAAATTCAAAAGGATGAAGACCAGCGGGATGAGATATTTCATTGAATCCGGGGTTACAGAAAGATTTTTAGTTTCAAATCTTTTCTCTTTCCTGAGGATATCTTCCAGCTGTCCGATATCTTCAAACGGGATGTATTTTCCTCCCGGGTTAAGTCCGGCGATTTGCCTCAGGAATATCTCATTTCTGCCCGTTTCCCGGAATTCACCACCACCTTCAGTCACAAAAATTTCCATTGTGTTTTTTTTCCCCTCAACGGTTGCCCCTACCGTATACAGTCCCTCTTTCTCCGTTACGAAAGATGTCTTTGACGATTCCACTTCAAGAGGAATATCTTTTCTATCAGGTCCAGTCAGAGAAACTTTAAAATTTTCGTTTTTTCCCTCCTTTCTGTAAACGAACTCCGGATAGACCATATCACCTGTTCCATAAAATTTCCTGTCCGGGAGTATTTCGGGAACGGTTTTGCCAATACCTGAATAGTCCTCCGGTGTCCACATGTACCTTAAAATCATCCCCCAGAAAAGCTGGTAAGATTTCTTCTCACTCGCATTCCCCAGCGCCCATTTCCATGTACTGTCCGTGCCTATGAAAGCGGACTTGCCTGGAAGGACCGTGTTTATACCGACGAGAACTGCGGAAGGACGGATGTTGCCCGCCCTGATAAGCGGTATGGTGCCGGGGGTTATATGCGTCACATTATTTACCCTGTCGAGAGGCGGAAAAGCAGGAGTATCGCCTCCAAAAACAGGAAGGGTTTTCCCTTCTTCTGTCAGTTCGGGAATAAAAGGTTTATTTACAATATCTTTTTCTCCACCGGTTACGGATAATGGAATTACTTCTTCAAGAGGGGTATGTCTCAACCCTGCGGCAAAATTTTCTCCGCCGAGAAAAATCAGACTTTTTCCCTTGTTGTAAACAAAATCATAAAGATTTTTCAGCTGTTCCGGAGTGAAGGAGGAGAAATCTATGTCACCCAGGATTATTATGTCAAATTTCTCGAGAAATTTCATTTCACTGAAAATATCCCCGGGTATATTCATTCCTTCTCCACCTGTCTGATGGAAGAGATGCTCTCCGACTCTTATAAGGAATACTGAAGAAAAATTAGGATTGTTTTCAATATGTCTCTTTAAGAATTTACACTCCCACCGCAGGCTGCCTTCAACATATAGAATATTTATCTTGGGGGAAATCACTCTTGTAAAGACATTTATCCGGTTATTCCGGGCTATCTGCTCATCTTCCCCGCCTGCTGCCTCAATTTCATAGACTCTTTCTCCCTTCGGCGGGGAGGGAATTTCAAACTCTATCGTTTCTGTGCTTCCTGAAAAAGTAATCGTTTTTTCCTGGAGTATGCGATTGTTTTCCCTTAACAGCAGTTTTGCTTCTCTGTTGTCAAACCCCGCCTCTTTCAAAGAGACGCCTATTTTCATATCTTCGCCTGCGTAAACCGGCGAGTTTGATATTGCGTCCGTTATGCTTATATCTGCAGGAGGGCTTTTGCCGACGCCTATTGCAAAAACAGGCACATTCAAATCTGTCTTGAGTGCATCCGTTTTTAATATCTTGCTCTCCTGTCCATCACTGAAGAGGAGAATTCCTTTGCATTCCTTTCCCATTTTTTTATCAATCTGCATGACGGCATCGAATATAAATGAAGTGTTTTGCTGCGGAGTGAGGGTTGTAATCTGCCCTTCGTCCCTGATTTGCTCCGGAGTATCCCCGAACCTGTATAAGAAAAGGTTGTAGTTTTTCAGTGCAGGATCCTCACTGACAAATTGTTTCACTTTCTCAAGCCGCGTCAAACCACCTTCTCCGTCTTTAATGCCCATGCTTAACGAGGTGTCTGTAAGAATGCAGAGATTCTCCCGCGTTCTGGAAGGAGTTCTTATAGAGAGTTCCGGGTGGAAAATCATGGACAGTATCATAACTGCGGATAAGGAGTTCAGCAGAAAAAATAGCGCCCACAGTCTTATTTTCTTCTTCCAGTAAATCCAGTATATGACAAATATGGCCGCCGCAAATACCAGAAAAGCAAATATATCGGGCAACAGATAGTTGAAACTTATCCTCACCATATCATTCCAGCTTTTTGTAGTGTAAAAGGTTGCTCGCCACAACTTCCGCAAGAAACATCAGCATGATGATATTTAAAAATCCGTATGAAAGTTCGGATGTTTTGCTCCTTTTGGTGAGAAACTTTTCAATTTGTTCATCCCTCACCAGTTCCATATCCGCACCTTTCGTTTTTTTTCTGATTTCATCAATACCTGCTTTCCTCAGATTTCCTTCTTTCCAGTCGACATTGGCAGAAAAAGTCTTTTCAATTTTTCCGTCCCTGTGATATATTTCTGCATTCCAGAAACCCGGCTTATCCACGAAAAACTCCGCATTCCCGGATGTAAGAATTTTTAACTCCTGTTTTTCCCCGTCGGGAGAATAAACATAGACTTTTCCCGCCCCCGCGGGAATATTTATCTTTACCTTTTCTCCCGCCACGACAACATCCGCCTCTTTCTTGTAGAGATAACTGAGAATACTTCTAATCATTACGGGGAAAAACGGCCTTGTATGCAGATTGGTCCATTCTCCATCAGGTAAAAATGTGAAAAAAAGCACATCCCCTTTCCGGATTTTCTTTTCAAGCAGCAAGGGCAGGTCATTGGTTGTTTCGAGCAGAACTGTTCCAGATATTTTTTCAACAGGGATCAGTTGTTTGAACGTTATCAGTTTTGTATATTCAAGGATTGTCCCCCCGAAGGGCATGAAAACAGGATGCGAGGTTCCTGTATAGCCGATGCCAACCGGATTTCCAAACTCGGAAGTTTTACCCTTAATATACGCCGGCATAAGAAAAGTGTCATTTTCCCTCACGTACCAGTCGCTGTTGAAATTTTTGTCGATGACCCGTTCGCCGGGAAAGTTTACTATGTTACCGCCTTCCTTCAGGTAGTAATACAGTTTTCCCATCGCCCCTTCTGGTATTCTGCCCGCATTGACGATGAAAATAATCTGGTACTCTTCCAGCAAAAGGTTTTCAATTTCACCCGGTTTTTTATAGACCATCTCAATATTCTCCGGTTCCGATACTGCCTTTATGGCTTTTATAATGTAAAAGGGAGAAGATTCATCTTCGCTTACCAGAAGTATCTTTTTTTTGTCTGCGGCGCTGAATGAAAAATAGGACCTGTTATCTGCATCCAGCATGTCCCTGAAGTTTATTTCTCCGTGTATTTTCCCAGTTCCCCCCGGGACATCAAACATGAGCAGTTCTGTATCCCCCCCTTTGAGAGTCGCTATCTTCCTGTTCTCCAGATTATCTCCGTAAATCGTTACTTCTGCAGTTGCTTTTTCTTCTCCCCAGTTTTTTATTTCAACCGCGGCACTATTTCTTTCAGGAATGATATACATATCTTTGAAACTCAGATTTTCCGTCTCCCTCCGTCCTAAATCAAATATGAAAAACTTGATGTCCTTTTTCTTAAAATCGTAGTCAGTGAAGTCTTCCCATACCCTTTTCTGGAGGTCGGTGAAGAAGAATATGATTTTTTTCCCCCTGCCTGGTGCGGTTTCCATGCTGTTCATCGCCTGCTCAACAGCGAGGTTAAGATTTCCTGCCTGATATGAGGGCTCGCTTTTCCTTATGATTTTTGCAATTTCGGAATAGTTGTGGGAGAAGGGCTCCTGCCTGCCGCTGAGATAAACAAGGGAAACCATGGAAGGTTTTTTAATGAATGAGAGTGTCTTGGTTGATACGTCTTTAAGTCTTTCAAAGGGAGTCTTCTCGTTCGAGATAGCGTTCATGCTGAAAGAGTCGTCCAGAATAAAGACGATAAACTGTTCTTCCAGAAAGAGAGATTTCGTTTTTGAAACAGGACCTGCAAGCGTCAATAACAGAAGGATTATCAGGAGCATTCTCAGCATCAGGATAAGAATTTCTTCGATCTTCCTTACTCTCCCTGTTTTGGACCGTGCTGTTTTCAGGAACCTCAGTGTGGGGAAATAGATGGTTTTTCCCTTCTTCCTGCCGAAAAGGTGTATGAGCAAAGGGACAGAAATGCCCGCCAGCGTCCAAAGATAAAAGGGATATAGAAAGCTCATTTAACCGTTTATCACTGAATGTCTTTTTCCCAGATAGTTATATAAAAAGTAATCGAAGGGATTATCTGTCGTGGTTCTCGCATAATCCACATTGTTTTCCGCGCAGCTTTTCCGTATGTCGTCCAGAAATTCCTGCAGGATTTTTCTATATGCTCTGCTTACGTCAAGGACATTGGCAACAAGTTTCTCGCCTGTTTCCATGTCACGGAATTCACAGTCTCCCGTAAAAGGAAGCATGATTTCAGACGGGTCAAGCAGATGGAAGACAACAACCTCGTGATGCTTGTGTCTGAAATGGGAAATTCCTCTCATTGTCAGGGCAGGGTCATCAAACATATCGGAAATCAGGATGACGAGACTTCTTTTTTTTACGTTCTGCGCGATTTTATTCAAAACGGCACCTATGGAGGTTTTTCTCTCCCCGGGCTCTATTTTTTCAAGGGTTTCAATGAGGTAATGCAAATGCGGGTTCGTTGACATGGGATTGATAAAGGTTCTTATATCCGAATCAAAGGTTACCAGTCCGACGGCATCTTTTTGCTTTATCATCAGGTAGCTGAGAATGGCGGAAAGCAGTGTTCCGTACTCAAGTTTTGTCAAAGATGTGCTTTTATAGTCCATTGATGTGCTTATATCAAGAATAATGTAGCATTTCAGGTTCGTTTCTTCCTTGAATACCTTTATGTAGAACCGGTCTGTTCTCCCGAACACCTTCCAGTCAATGTACCTTATATCCTCACCCGGCGTATATTCCCGGTGCTCGGAAAATTCAACGCTGAAACCCCTGTGGGCACTTTTATGCAAGCCGGCTATAAACCCTTCAACGACGGTTTTTGCAACAAGATAGAGGTTTGAAAATTTGATGAGGACTTTAGGGTCAAGCAGAACTTTCCTTTCCATTGGCATTACAGATTTTCCCCGATTTCCTCAAGCAGTCGCCGCACAATCTTTCCCGAATCTATGCCTTCGGCATCCGCATTGAAGTTTGTAAAAATCCGGTGTTTCAGGACACATTCGGATACCGCTTTTATATCCGCGACTGAAACATTCACATCCCCCCGCAGTGCCGCTCTGGCTTTTGCGCTGAGTATAAGGTACTGCGCGGCTCTCGGGCCTGCTCCCCAGCTTACATACTCTTTTACAAATTCAGGGCTCTGGTTTTTCTCGCCGGGACGGGTATGCCTTACGAGATTCACCCCGTAGCCTATGACGTAATCGGAAACAGGAATTTCCCTCACGAGCATTTGAAATTTCTTTATTTCTCCGCCGCTTATGACTTTCTTTATCTCGGGGCTTGACAGGGAAGTTGTCAGTTCAACTATCTTTTTTTCTTCTGATTCGCAGGGATAATCCATATTGATGCTCAGCATGAACCTGTCAAGCTGTGCCTCGGGCAGAGGATATGTCCCCTCAAGTTCAATCGGATTCTGTGTGGCCAGAACAAGAAACGGGTAGGGAAGTTGATATCCCTTGCCTCCTGCCGTAACATTGAATTCCTGCATTGCTTCAAGAAGTGCTGCCTGGGTTTTGGGCGGTGCGCGGTTAATCTCGTCGGCAAGTACCAGATTGGCAAATATCGGGCCCGGGATGAACTGCAAACTCCTGTCTCTGGAAACCCTATCCTCATGAATGATTTCCGTCCCGGTTATATCCGAGGGCATAAGGTCCGGAGTAAACTGAATTCTCTTGAACTGCAGGTCAAGTATCTGGGAAAGGGTTTTTACCATCAGGGTTTTTGCCAGTCCGGGTACACCTATGAGAAGACAGTGCCCTCCGGCAAAAAGCCCTATGAGTATCTTTTCAATGATTTCATCCTGCCCCACGATTACCTTGTGGATTTCATTGAATATCTCCTGCTTCACTCTCTGCATTTCTTCAAGCGTTTTTAATTCTTCCATCAGTTTGTAAGCAGATATGTTATTACGTTTACACCCAGTTCACAGGCCTGCGTATTTGCTATCCCTTTTATGTAGGGACGGGGAATTCCTTCCCATTCACTTCCGAAATTATACGGGGAAAAAATCACCGCGGGCAAACCGTTAAGAAGATATATGTCAAAAGGGGCTCCCGTGTTTTCAAATGTATATAGAAATTTATCTATGCTGAAGGGCACCTTATAAAGTGGATGGTTTATATCCCACTTTACAACCTTTGCTTCAGGCAATACTTCTTTCATCAATTCTTTGAAACTTCCTGCAAACTCTGAACTTCCACAGCAACTGTCTGCCATAAGGGCTCCCCCTGAAAGCAGGAACTGCCGCAATTTCAATTTTTCCTCTTTACTCAGTCTGGGGTCAAAATGTCCGGTGATGTACAGAAGCGGAATATTTTCGAGTGTATCTTTGTTCAGGTCAATATCGAGTTTTTCAAGAAAAACTGCTGTTTGCGTCTGCTCTGCAACCCTCTTCAGTAATTTGCCGAGTGCAGAGGGATGGGGATCCCAGTCTCCGGAATGCACAATCTGCCCTATGTAGAGTTTCCCTCCCCTTTTTTCAGTTTTCTCCGCGTACACGGGAGAGAGACCGTACAGTCTTCCGAATTCAATCCAGCCGAGCGTATAACTCAGCATGTTGATTCCTATTTTAACGGCATCCTCGGGCATATAACGGCTGCCCCACTCGTGGGTATGCATCGCCCATCCGCAGCCAAGGTCGCAGGGCGATAGAATCACCGCCGCCCTGCATCCAAGATTCAATATCTTTATATCCGGGGCAGCAACTGATTCCTTCCCTTCTTTCATTATTTTCACTGTGCCAAGGTTGTAGAAACACGCTCTCAGAGGGTGGTTATCATAAGCGGAATAGATATTCCTGTCGGGATATATTTTTTCAACAAGTTGTGTAAAATTTCTTGTGAACTCAGGACTTCCAGAAGATGCGTTTGCCCAGATAAAACCGCCCTTTTCAAGGTAGTTTTTAATCCCCTGCAGAATTTTATCGTCCGGTTTATACGGCTCCACGCTCGTGATATAAAGGACCGGTATTTCATCCGGGTCAAAAGAAAACTTTGACAAATCCACCCTGACTGCCCTGTATGGGACGCCTAACTGAGCCGATGCAACCTTGAGAAAGTTTTCAATATCATTCTCCGCTCTCGTCCATTCAGCATCAGGACCGCACACAACCTTGCCCACCAGGACAGGGGGAGCAGGCGGATTTTTCTTTTCGCTCCTTCTCAAGGGGGTTACAGGCAGCGGAAGGGGAGGAAATCCTTCACCCGCTTTTCTTCTCTGCACCTCCTGTGCAGGCGGCGCTTTCCCGCATTCCCAACCGAATGAGCATGTTCCGCCCAGAAGCAGGAATATCAATCCTGATATAACCGCTATCCTGTTCATGATGAAGATTCCCTTCGCCTTTCAGCCTTCAATATTTGAACAAAATGTCTTTGAATATATCATCCGCTCCAGGAAATCTACTTTTTTAAAAGTTTGGCTGAAGCGAGGTCGTATAGTATTGAACCGGGATACTCTTCTGCCGTCCTCCTGTAAAAATCTCCGGCTTTTCCCCTGTCCCCCAGGCCTTCATAAGATTCTCCCGTCAGATATAATGCCCAGCCGTAATAGGGATTATCTTTTACATTCTCACATATCTTCATGAATATTTCAAGTTCATTCAGGGCCTTCTTGTAATCCTTTTTAATAATGAAAGCCCTTGCCAGAAGCACCGACCAGTTACCATCAAGCTTCGCAGAGGGTATCTCCTCGGCCCATAACCCAAGTTTTTCAATCGCGGTTGAAAAATCCTTGAGCTTGAGATAGTAAAGCACCGCCTGCGCATAAGACCCGCCTCTTGCAACAGGGTTTTCCGGTATTGCCAGTTTTCCATATATGTCGGAGGTCTTCTTACAGTCACCCTTGACCCTGTATACATCACCCGTCCCTATCTCCGCCTTTCTCATTAACTCTCCTGAAATCCCTTTTGTCTGAAGGACCTTTCCATACTGGGCTTCCGCTTCTGGAACCTTCCCCGTTTCCAGGTAAAGGGCCGCAAGTTTAAGCATGATATCGGGAAGGGGCTTGTTCTCAATAATCTTCTTGTATGTTTCTTCGGCATAGCTATAATCACCCGTCTCCTCTGCCAGGCTTGCGGCGATGACAGAAACCCTGAACGCATCATCCGCGCCCAGGTTCCTTTCTCTCAATACCCTGTAAACCTTGTAGGCATCCTCTATTCTATCGTAACTCTTATACAGTTCGGCAAGAATGAACAACTCTTCATTCCCCAGTTTCTTGTTGCTAAAACCGCTGAATTCATCAATATACTGCTGGTAGGTGCGGGGGTCAACGGTCATCCTTGAATAGTCCTGTTCCGCAAGAACCCTCAAGGTAACCTCATCCGTGTTGCCTTTTCTGTCTTTTATCTTGAGCAGGACCGGATAAATCCCCTTTTTCAGGTAGGTGTGATGAACCTCTTTGCCTGAGCCAGTCTGCCCGTCGCCAAAAGACCAGATTCTTTCCATTATCTCCGTCTCTGAAAAAGAACTGTCAGAAAACCTGAGGGTAACCAGTTCCCAGAGTTCTCTTTTCAGATAATTCGTATTTTCCCATCCGAATTCCGCAGTAATCTTGTTACCGGCCCCTTCTGTCTTTGCTGATTGAGGCCTAACTACAGGAAGGAAAAAATCCTCGGGGATAACAATGAATTTGTTCTCTGGACCGGCCTGTCTTATCGCCGCAACGGCTATCTCCTGTGATACCTTGCCTATATGATAGTACGCAAGCTTATGTAAACCCTGCTGCAGTTTAACCGTGCCTGTCCGTTCAGGACGGACAAACGGCTCAGCACCGTGCCAGCCGGGCCAGGATGCTACTATCCGGTCGTCCACCAGAAGGTAGGAAGGACCTGCAGAACTCGTGCCGAAGGTATAATCCGCGGGCTCCGTTACATAAAAATACCCGCTATAGATTTTCACAACATCCTTCTGTGGACCGAAAGGATTTGTTCCATCCCATATTTTTCCGCGGAACCCTCTGCCCGTCAGCTTGCCATTCTTACTGTTTTCAATCAACGCCAGAGCACTTTCAGTAGTGGTTATGTCATCCCCCTTCCTCTCGTAAACCTCCAGTAACAGCCCCCTCCGGGGACGCCAGTCATAGGCAACCTCCGGTGCTTCAGAATTACCATAGTATATGAAGTACCTGCCCTCTTCAACAGGAAAACTTACCTCGTACCTGTCGTCCGGACCTTCGGATACGACGAAAAAGGGAACTTCTTTCCCCTGGCTGTCAAGAATCCTTATATCGGAGCCGTCTTTTTTCGCTGTATTCCCGAAAAAGTCAACCACGGCGACATTCTCTACGGAAGGGATGTTCTTGACGGCAGGGATATCCACAATCTTTCTGTACTGCCATCCGTCGGGCCATGTGCCTGTCTGGGTGAAGGAGGCACGGTAAAATAACAGCCCGAGCGCAAAAAATATTAAAAAATGTTCTTTCTTCATTTCTTGCTCAATGAGACTCTGTCAAAAGACACGGTGCCTGGATTCAGGTATGAAAAAACCTTTATCCTTCCCCAACGCACTTCAGGTTTCTTAAAAATCACGTCAAAACTATTCTTCTCCCAGTCGGTTCCGGAGGTCACGAAACATTCGTTTCTTTCAACCAGTCTTTTTCTTCCCTTAACAAGCCCCCATCCTTCTACAAATATGATAACCTCGGGAGCAAAACTCTGCATATTAACCTGAAGCCTGAGTTTCGACGGGGATTCAATTCCGAAGAAAAGAGAATATACCCATAGCCCTTCCCCTTCTGCGGTATTTTTATCCAGATTGAAAACAAGCAGATTGTTTTCCGTGTCATGGACGGTTCTCTTGTCACTCACTTTCCAGCCGTAAGGATAATCCCGCCCCTGTGAAAACCCGGGATTGATGTTCAAACTGCCGTCCTCCGGTGTCCCGGGAGATTCTTTCACATCGAAAACCACCTCGTTAGAGGTAACTCCCCGGTATTGGAGTTTTACCCTGAACTGGCCCGGCAGATTCAAAGGATAATAGTAATAGGTAAACGGAATCTCCCATACATCTTTTTCTCCGGGTTTTATCAGAACAGGCAGGATAAGCGGTTTGGGCTCAGGCGGCATATGATTTGTGAATCCCTGAATGATACTGCCCCGGAATTCAACAATCAGGCGGAAAAAATCTCCGGCAAAAAGACATCTTCTTTCGACAGGCTCAAGATACTGCATTTCTATACCTCTATCCTCGGCAGAGATGTTTTCAATAACAAGTTTAATTGCAATCTCTTCTTCTTCATAATAGGAATTCTTTTCCGTTGAAAGCGTGAAGGAAAGCCCGTGATCGTCGCAGTACGAGTGATTGCAGGCTGGATAATACAGGACAGCGCATAAGAACAGCAGCATTTTAAATCTCATTTATAAATCTCCCGGTAATATTTCCTTACGATGCTTTCGTATCCTGACGGTATCTTTTCATCCCACACACTGTCCTGTTCCCCGACGCTTTTCATGCCGTCCCTGTTACTGTTTCCCGCCTTGAAAATCTTCGTCTTTGTAAAAGACTGGTCTGCCTGCTGCAGGTGTGAAATAATCCGTTGTTTTTCGCTGAGAAGTTCTGTATATTTCCCTTCACGCAGTTTCATCTGGAACTCTTTCATCCCTCCGAGAGCCCTCTCCATCTCAGGGTTATAAACATTCATAACCTGCATATTTCTTATAAGACTCTCCGTCTTTTCTATAAGTTTCTGCTGCTTCTGTGAAAGGATATTATAACGGAAGTTAAGGTCCTGCACGGGCCCGGTTAACCCCTGTGCGCCCAATCCGCTTGCCTTGCCCCCGCCCGTAGGACCTGATGGCTGCTCCCCGCTTGTATCCTGTATTTCTCCGGGTTCCAGATTATCAGGGGTGAGCCTTGCGGGAGTTTTCCTTCCACCTTTCCCTGTTGCGGTTTTTTCCACCATCTCCCCGTAAGAACGTCCTGTTCTTCCCTCTCCGCTTCTGCCGCCTATCTCCTGCTGGTTGGGCATAAGGTTCCCCGTAATCCCTTTAGCGCTCATGTTGCTTATGGGACCATCTGCCACGCCCCATCCTGCGCCTTTATCGAGACTGTCCATCCAGCTGCTCGTTATATCCTCTATTTCATCACGCATGTCCTCTTCCTGTTCAAGGAGTTCTCCTATAACATCCTCCAGTTCATCAGGCAGTTCCGCCTCCGGAACATCATGCATGGCAGAAGGTTCTTCCATGTCCCATTTAAGATAATCGGGATATTCCGAGAGCCATCTTTCAATGTTGGATGTTATCTCCTTTGCAAGTTCAAGCCCTGTCTCCGATTCAGGTATTGCCAGGTGTACAGCCTTCCTGGCAAGGTGTTCATTAGAAAGTTGAAGGTGGGAGAGCATCTCCACAAGTTCATCGGCCAGTGTGAATTTGCCCTGGGTCTGTTTCCCGATCTTGTGCAGGTCATCCACCATCTTCTGAAAAAGGTCTGCCCATCTCTGCTGGCTTTCTGCAATATCGTCTATCTTGCCTTTCTCCGTCCTCAGGTCTTTGCTCTCCAGAATCCTCTTTGCCGCTTCAATGATGTCTTTTTCTTCGCTTGCGAACTTCTCCAGGTCGGTTTTTATTATTTCCTCCTGTCTTCTGGCAGCTTCCTGTTCCGTTGTCTTTTCAGCAATCGTCTTATCAGACTTCCTTTCTGATGGAGGGTATATATAGTACACGGAAGAAAGTCCCGTATTACCCTGAGGACAGTTATCAACGCACTCCGCATAGTAAACCACCGGTTCCCTGAAATCGGAAGGTGTACGAAAAATTGTGTCTGCAGTAAATTCGGGAGTTTTTTTGCCAACGGCTGTCCGGTATAGAACGGGGTCGTCCTCAGACATCCTTCCCTGCCGGATTTGCTGTTTTATTCTGATGGAAGTGAGCCCGAAATCGTCCTTCGCTCTCACTTTGAATGCAACTGTTTTACCCCCTTCTGCAAAGATGTCTTTTCCCGGGCTGATAAATTCCACGTACGGACAGGTGTCTAATGTAACGTTTATCCGTTCCTTTGAAGTCTCTTTAAATTTTCTGGTAAGGGGATCGTAATATCTGAATTGATAAAGAGTTGCTCCGTCGGCATTGAAATAAAAGACTTTTTTCTCCGCCACTCCCCTGTTGACAAAAACATGCCCGTTTCCGAAGATGAGGTAGGTATCGCCTGCAGGGTTTGTAAACATGACTTCCAGCGCAATTTTCGTTCCGTGCAGCGCTGATATTTCTCCGAACTCCTTTTCTTCGCGCTTTTCTTTCTGACCTGTATATGCAGGAAAAGTGTAGGTGAGACTCATTCTTTTCAAAAGCGTCTGGTCTTTTGCTTCTATCCTGAACCAGCCCGTTGTTTTTCTACCCCCGTATATTATCCTGTAAGAAAAGTCTTCTCTAACTTCGGGGATATAATGCAGAAAGGAATTTTTTTCTCCCGCAAGCTCTTCTTTTTCAGTCCGCGTGTTTTTTATTTCAATAAGGGGCGGTGTACCGCTTTCTTTCAGATACACTCTGATTGTCAGGGAGGACCCTTTTTCAATTGCGGCATTTCCCGGCTCCACCCTTATCTCCTTTTCCATGCTCCTTGACGGGAATATAATTCTCAAGAGACCGTTTTTAAAATTGCCTGGCGATAAAAGGGCGTATATCAGAAATACTGCCATGGATATAAATGTCATCTTCCTGTAAAGGGAGAGTCTCTGTAAATCAACAGCCCTGGCAGGGTCGGTGCCGTGTATCGTCTCCTTCGCATCTTCTGTCAACCGCGAGATAAAAGAATGCGGATAAACAGTACTGTCGCCTAACTGCCAGGCATTGATAAGATGCGTATCAAAATGAGGGAATTTTCTTTCAAGCAGAACGGCGAGTTGAGAATAGGATGTTTTTTTAAGGGAGGAGATGCTGCCGTGAATTCTTAACAAGATAAATATACCCAGTGAAATAAAAATAACTTTTATCCATAACATCACATCAGTGTCGAAAAACAATATGTTCTCCAGGAAGAGAAAAAGAAAAAATGAGGGCATAAGAATGGCGAGTGTGAAAAAAAGATTCTGATACAATAACTTTTTTGCTTCAAGCTCTCTATAATAGTCAAGGTACCCCTTTATAAAATTCAGGTCCTCATCCACCTCTTTTCCCCCCCCATGTGTATACCCGGGTTAGAAAATAGCATGCTCCCGTTTAGTATATTTAACTTCTGTGAATTTTTCCTGTCAAATAAATTCCTGTATCGGGAAAGAGGAACGTTCCTTTTGAAAGTGAAAAGGATTTTTTTTCGGCACCGGTCTGTTACGGCTGAGGCAGGCGTTTCAGGACTTTCTGCAGGTCAGCCTCTCTGCGCGGGTCGGAAGACTCCGCCAGCAGGTTATAGCCCCGTACCAGCAGTCCGAGTTCATCCCGTGAGATTTTGCCGCGCTTGAGAAGATACGCCCTTGCATATTCAAGCTTTTTCTGAGCCGCTTCCAGTTCCCTGTCAACGGACTTCTTGCGTTTGACTGTCAATATTCGGCTGAAAGTCTTTCCCTGAACCTCTGCATTCAGGATGTATGCACCATCTCCCATCTTTGAGGTATCAACGGAGAAAACAGCGCGCGTGCCCGCGGCTCTCGCAATAGCCGAGTCCGCGAGACATACCGTAATCTCGCCGCCAGCCGTATCCTGTGTGAACCCGGCAAAGTCAACCTCTCCGGCAACAACCCCGCTGGTATCCGGAGCGTTGAACAGGATGCCTGCCAGGAGCGGGTCGGCTATGCCGTCAATGCGCCTGAGTCCCCTGACCATGCCGTACTTAATCTTAATCTGCCGCCGCTCTCCGGGCTTCAGCACCGTTTCGCTGGAAGCAAGTTCCAGGTTATATCCGTCGTAACTGCCGCCGGGGGCGGACATCCAGAGATACACGTGGGATATCTGCGAGACATCAAATTGCGTGGTGAATGCCACCTGCTTGTCCGTATCAACAAAAGCGCACCAGCCCTGAGACGGGAATACTTTCCAGAGAGTGCGCCGGGTGAGAACCGGTTCGGTTATCATGCCCTCTTTGGTTGGAATAAACGCAACATCTTCATCGTTAACGTCACCGCCCACCTCAAGCATGGGTCGCGTGCATATGGAAACAGGGATATCCTTCGTGTCGCGGTTGATCAGCGTAAGTTCAACCGATACCCTGGATTCACCGTTCTTCAGGCTTATGCGCTGTTCCATATCTACCGTGGAATGCGCCAGCGCGACAGCGCCGGCTCTCATGACCACCACGGATTCATCAGCGGTGTTCTTGATTATCTCCGGCATAAACCTGATTTTATATATGCTTCCGGGGTAACCCTCGTAAAACTCTATTCCGCCGTAATCCCATCCCGGGCTGCCGGAGCCCGGAGTACCGAGAGCCTGCCCGCCGACCCGCAGATGGTTCTGTTCCTCAGGAAGCGTCGTCAGCTCGGCAATACGTCCCCCGAGTTCCGGGAGCAGCCGCACCCTTAAAACCTGGTTTTCCAGTATGATGGAGTCACGTCCGAAATATTTTTCTTCACGGATTCGGCAACCCCCGTCAGCACGTGGCACGGGAAGCTGCCTGACTGTCACCTCGCATCCGACCGGGAAAGTCCTGAATATCCGTGCAACATGGACATCCAGCATGCAATCGTGAAACCTGACTCTGTAGTGGTTGTTTTCAGCCGGCTCTATCCTGTGAATCTGACCGAGGTGCTCGGCTGTGAAAATCACGGGTCCGCCAGGACCTCCCCTGCAGGTTGTATAAAGAATGAAACCGTCAGTTTCAATCCTGTCCCTGTCCACTTCAATAAATCCTGAAAACATGGCGTCCGCGGGCTTCGAGGCGGCAGGACGTGTTTCCGTCCGCGCCGGTGACGCTGATGCGGGAATTTTCTCTTCGCGGGGGGATATTTTCAGCGGGGTGAGCCGGTAGACAATCCCGCCCGGGCCGCGCACATAGCCCTTCACGTACGTCCGTCCGTCGCCGTAACTGGCGGGCACATCCAGACCGAGCAGCACGTCCCTGACCCGCCAGGCGCCGGCCAGTGAAAAATCCACGAGGAACATGGGCGATACCTGTGCGGTTGCGGCTATCATGTAGCGTTCTCCTCCGTAATTCCGCTCACGCAGGGTCAGGCCCGTATCCCCGCAGAAAACATCCGGCTTTATCCCCCCTGCCACGGCAGCAAGGATATTTAGGGTCGCCTGAGGCTGTGAGGACCGGTAGTCAAGAAAATCCTGTCCGAGGGGAACTCCGATGACGGTGACACTGCCTTTCCCCACGCGCGTTCTCACGACCGCGGCTTCGCCGCTGGCGTAGCGGAAGAGCACCTCGCTCTTGCCCGGTACCACCTCTTTGAATCCCCGCACAAGGTCCTCATGCATCCTTGAAGAATACTGCCATCCCGGACCGGCTATTACCGGACTGGCAGGCCTCACCAGAGAATATCCTGCAAGAGACAGCACATAGTCCCGCCGCTCTCCATAGGAATCGTAGGTGGCAGCGGGGAGGGTGGCAGCCAGATGTCCTCCGGAATTCACCCACTCCTCTATTTTTTCCCACAGTTCTGCGGGGATATACTCTGTAGCCGGCAGAAAGAGAAGTTTCCCGGTTATGGGTTTTCCCTCAATTATTCTCTCCTCGGAGACCGCATTCGCCGGAACCCGCCATGCAAGGCATGCCTGATACAGTCCGCTGATTTCGTTCGGTGCCGGGTTGGCATGGTCAGGACGGGCTACGTGGCGCCTGTTGGTGTTGGAGAATATGATACCGATTTCCGGAAGTCTCCCCGTACCCTGCGTGATGATATGCTGGAACCTGCGCCATTCCTGAATCCTGGCTTTCAGGTCCCACCCGAGCAGTCTGATTATCCCTTCCTGGTCCGCAAATTGACAGCCGTCCACGCCCGGAGTGCTCCACAGGAAGAAGGTCCATCCGGCAGAGCCGGCGGCAAGGTCGGACCACATCACCTGCCTGACCGTGCGCATGTTCTCATCATACCTGGCGGCGGGAGTATACAGCGGGCCCCATTCATCGCTGACACACGGCTTGTCGCCATCCACCATGTCATACACCATCCACTCGCAGGCCGGATTTGTATTGATGTAATGTGTCCCCACCAGATCCACGTATTTTGATGTCCGGTAGTTGTTGCAGGCGTCAGCCGGCATGCGCGATTCGCCCGGTATGGTGTTGTTGCCGTCGGAAATCAGCACGCCTGGTAATTGCTTGTGCAGGATGCCTATCATTGTTGCCCACCAGTTGATGTAACTGTCCTCGCGCGCCTTTGTCCAGTCCTCCCAGAGCGCGTGGTCCTGTGCGGTTACCGGAAAAGCCAGGGGAATCTTTATCTCCTTCCATTCTACGTATCTCGTATCCCACTTAAGATTGAGGTTCTGCAAATCGCCGTATTTCTTCTTGAGCCAGTCCTGGAAAAGCGCATCGTGAGAGGGCCCCCATACAAGGTAGCCCGGGCTGTAGTAACCCCCGCCGGGCCTGTGTTCCGCATACCACCTGAGCACCCTGAGTCCGCCGCGCTGCCTCAGGTCATCCAGCACCTCATTGAAGTGCTGCATCCATTTGCTGCAACCCGCGAAATCCGGAAAGAGCTGACTGAGGCTGTCCGCTTTGTGGGTGCTGACCTTCAAGGTCTGAGGGTTGAATGTATCATAGTCTACCGGACCATCGTCCAGTATGCAGGTGGCGCCGGTGAGATAGAAATCCCAACCTATACCTGTTTCCCGGTACAGTCGCGGGGCATTCACCTGGTGACCACCAGTGTAATGTCCTGAGGAACTCACGCCGATTTCTTTCAACGCTTCATACCCGTGGCGCAGTCCTCTGGCGCCGGATGGCATGGCGTCGGCGTACCACTCCAGTCTTATCCCTTTCTTGTCTGTTGCCACGGCAGGCCTGGCCTCCGCCTTTACTGTCTGCAGAGATCCCTTTGAGAGCCGGTCAAGTTTTGCCGTTTCGACGGGCAGGCGTTCCAGCCACTGGCGGCGCAGCGCATCGGATTTCACATCGTGAAACCTGTCCAGTTCCTTCAGTGTCAACTCAGCAACGACGACCTCTGCCAGCAGTCCATCCAGTTCAGAGAGTTTTTCCTTGAAACCGTCAAACGAATCCTTCTTCCCCGTGTAGTAACTGCAAAGCGCCGCATCCTTCAGCGCATAGTCGGCACTGACCCATGCCCTGTAAAACAATGATATGTTGCCGCGGAAAGCATTTCTCCGTTCGTAGAACTCCGCATCAAACTCGCCGGGCAGTCTGCTTTCCGCAAGTCTGAGCATGGACAGAAGGAAATCTCCGCCGCTGTCAGAAGATATGGCAACCGAGCCAATGTTACCCAGTTGGAGCAGTGTGCAGCCGTTCTTTCGGTAGGAATGGTACCTGTATATGAAACAGTCCGTGTCTGCAGCATCCGGGTTCTGAACATCTGAAAACAGGTATACGGGTATGAATATGTTATATGTGAATTCCGTAACATCCGCCGGAGCCGACTTGTTGTAGCCGGAGCATACCGGTTGAACCGGCACAACCCATCCGCTACCACCCGTTATGTCACGGGGCAGACCGGCAGGCAGAATGTCGGCAAGGTCAGGATTGAGTTTTGCCTGTGCCGGGAGTTTGCGCCAGCGACCGTATTGAAGCGTCAGGCCGAAGTCCTCGGTCTGGTTGTAGTATACCCAGTCTGTCCATTCGGGAAACCGGACCGGAACCCACCTGCCGGTGCTGTCCCTGATTCGCATTCTTCCGGGAGTTCTTGATATCTGGGATACACTGAAAGGATACGCGCCATACGCGGGATTTTCCGATGCAAAGAGACTCCCGTCGGATATCACGTTGCCGCCCTGCTCCATGAAAACCGCGATGTTTTCTTCCGCGGAAAGAGGCAGGTAGCCGCCCGTGGCGATAAGCAGCGTGTCAAACTGCTCCCTGGAAAACTTCTGTGCCGAAGCAAGCATGTCGGCACCTATAACGGTTGGTTTAAGCCCCGCGGACCTGAGCACCGTCAGATACCACTCCGCATTACGGGGGCTATCACATGGAAACCCGTTTTCACTGAAAATTGCGATTCGTTTCCGGGTTATGGTTTCCGCAAAAATTCCGGCCGGCCGTTCATCCTTAATCCCCTGTTTCTCGCGGATTTCCTTAATAACCGCAACCGGCACCGGAGGACCTTCCTCCACCTCCTGCACACTCAGGTCATCCAGGTAAACTCCGCCGCCCGCGAAGAGATGGAACATAACGGCATTCTCACCTTCCGGACAGGTTACAACCATCTCCAGTTTCTGCCAGTCTCCTGAACTGGCTTTCACTCCCGGGCCGACCAGATAGTAGCTGGGAATTGAAATTGTATGTATTCCTGCCCAGCCTCCCGCGGTAACTTTAACCCACGCACTGAATCGATAATGATGGCCTGCCTGAGCTTTGCAGCTGGTAGCGATTCCCTGCGGATACCTGTCGCAGTAAATATACTGGGCATATCTCCCGGAATGGTGGGTCGTATCCGGCTCGCCCTCACCGGTGCGGAATGCCTTCGCCGGAGTGTACCCGCGTTTCTCAAATGTACTGGCAAACCAGAGGCCGTTTCCCGGGTCAGCCCCCCATTCCTCAAATCCGCCGTTGAGTTCCATCTCTTGCCCGACTGTAACCTCAGCCCCGACGGCCGGCAGACAAATCATTATCGCCAGACCCGCTGCGGCAAGCATGAATACAAGTTTTTTCCGCATGTTATTCTTCCCAGACGATGTCAAAATCCGCCTGCTTTCCCTTCTCGCCGGATTGAGGAACTCCCCCGTCATCCTTCAGATTATCTCCCACGCTGTAAACAACAAACCCGTTATCCTTCTTCCTGTAGATATAGTCCTTGCCGGTAAACGGGTCAAGAGACAGTTTCTTCAGAAATTGAGGGGTGAGTTTTTCCAGAGAATCAGGGAAAACTTTATATTTCGTCCTGTAAAGGTGGCATGCCAGTGCAATCTCGGCGTTGCCAAGCTGTGCATCACCTCTTGCCTCCTGGATGAATATCCGTGAAAAAGCAGGTATTAATAATTTGACCAGGCAGGCTTCTTCATCAGGAAATTTCTTCAAATTCTCCTCCATCTCCGGCAGTCGATCTCTTGCCTCCCAGTATGGCTTTCTGGATAAAGCAATCCAGTCGGCGAGCGCCCTCAAATACAATAACTCATTATCCTCCAGAAAACGTACGCCATCCTCCACCTTCAAAAAAGATTCGGTTTTCTTCTCCTTGTCTTTCCCTCCATATTCCAATAACTCCTTGATCGGCTCTATGTTCTTATTCTCTTCAACTTCTCTCATCAGACGCGGGAACTCTCTCATCCCGAATATCACTCTTTCCCCCAAGAGGGCACGGTAGAGCATATCGTTATCCATCTCTTTCCCTGTTTTCTCAATCAAAGTACGGCATATCCTGCTTCCTGGTTCACCTTTCTTCAAGGTCTCTTTCAACTGTCCCAGGATGAGGGTATCCACTGCAATTCTGACCAACCCTGAAATAAGAATCGGCTCCCGGGAGAGAGAAGCGGATATCTTAAGTCCGGTGAGACAATCCCTCAGGCCGCTGTCAATCCTGCCCGTTTCCGTTAATATAAACGCCCTTGCTGCAAGCATCCTGGCGCAGCTGCGCAATGATGCCAGGTGAGGGAGTGGCAGAGCGGCTCCCTTCCGGTATTCCTCTCTTTTGATGAAGCGGCACTCCATACCGGACGCTTTTTCTATCACCTTGTAGAATTTCACAAAATCAGGGTCGGCGAGCAAAAGATTTCTGACCTTTTTTCTTTCGGATTCGGGAACATCCTTCCACTTCACTTCACCCTCGTAAGGCAGGTACTTCCATTCCTCCTTGTGCTTATCTCTTAATTCTTTCAGGATGGAAAATGCTTCTTCATAGACCTGAGCGCCGTTTCTCTCATCAGGGATGTCCGGCGGGACGAGTTCTTCAATAGAGGTCGGTTCACCCGCATCCTTTACCTTCTGAATCTCGGCCTCTATCTGCTCTGCGGTATCGGAGCCGTGAAGGACAGCGGTTGCAGAGAATATGAAACCCATGACCATCAGAAGGTACGGAAGAGTTATGATTGCAGGGAGATTTCTGTCGCGAACTCCGGCTCTTTTCATCTGGATATTTGAGAAATTTCAAACTTGCTTTGCCCGTTTCTCTTCGTACATAAGCCTGTCAGCCCTGTCAATGAG
>CAYOFY010000005.1:0-4043 GCA_964403465.1 uncultured bacterium | reverse complement strand
AAACTTGCTTTGCCCGTTTCTCTTCGTACATAAGCCTGTCAGCCCTGTCAATGAGCTCGTCAAGAGAACACGGGAATTTAGGGTCGTAGGTTGAAATGCCGATGCTCAGCGAAAGGTTAAATGGGGATTCTTTCCTCTTATTCCATTTTTTCACATTTTTCTGAAGGCGGGTGGTGAGTCTTCTATCATCGTTTCCCGACGAATTTTGTATTGCAAGCACGATGAATTCGTCCCCGCCTATGCGGGCGATGAGGTCTGCCTCGCGGAAAGTCTCTTTCAGGAGACAGGCCGTTTCCTTCAGGGCAATGTCTCCCTTGCTATGGCCAAACCTGTCATTTATCCGCTTCAGTTCATCAACGTCTATATACATCAACAGCATTCTTTTCTTCAATCTCTGAATTATCTTGACCTGTTGTTCGGCTATTACGCGGAAACCCCTGCGGTTGATGAGCCCTGAAAGGTCGTCTGTGAGAGAGAGCTCCCTCAGTTCCTCTTCCATCTTTCTGCGCTCGGTAATGTCCACGGTAAAACCTATTACGCCGACAATATTGCCCCTTGAGTCGTAGTAAGGAATCTTGTCCGTCTTTACCCACAGGGTCGTTCCGTCTTTCAGGTCCATGGGTTCAATGATGTTTCTCTTTGGCCTTCCCGACGCAATCACTTCCTTGTCATCCATCCAGTAGGAATCGGCCTCTTCGCGTGGATAGATGTCAAAGATGGATTTTCCTTCCAGTTCTGCCTTTTTCATACCCATCGTCTCGGCAAAAACCCTGTTTACCTTTATAAACCGGTTCTCCCTGTCCTTGTAGAAAATGGATGCAGGCACGGAATCAAATATAGTCTGAAGTTCATCGTGCTTCCTGTGCGGGATATTCTTGGTCCTGCGGGGTTTTTCCTTGCCGGGGACATCAAAATACTTCATTTTCTTCTTTCCGGTATTGCGCTCTCCCATGTTCATTTTCTCCGTGAATATTCCCGATTATTCATTTCCACGCAACCTCTTGTTTTTTAGTATACCACGAAACACCGGCAGGGGAAATGATTCGTTGCCGGAAACCTGTTTCCTGTTTTTTGCAGAAACGGTATGTTATGTAGTAATATATTGATACATGGAAAAAGGAGGGATTTTATGGGCGAGACTTCAAAAATATTGCAGAGGGTAAGGACACAGAAACCGCTTGTCCACCATATCACCAACTGGGTTACCATATACGACTGCGCCAACGTTTTGAGGGCTATCGGCGCTCTGCCAGTGATGGCGCACGCGGAGGAGGAGGTTGCGGACATGGCCCTTCTCGCTTCAGCGCTGGTGCTCAATATCGGAACGCTTACCCCCGAATTGATTGAGGCGATGAAAGTCGCGGGCAAGGTAGCCAACGTAAAGAACATACCTGTCGTCCTTGACGCTGTTGGCGCCGGAGCGACAAGACTCAGGGATGATAAGGCAGCCGAACTTCTCAACGAGTTGAGGATTGATATCGTAAAAGGCAATGCCTCGGAGATGGCCCGGATTGCGGGGCTGGACGTCTATACGAGGGGCGTTGAGGCAACAAAGGTTGAAGGAAATCTCAGGGAGATCGCCCGGAAACTCGCCATTCAGAGAGAAGCGGTGGTCGTTATAACGGGCAAACAGGACATCATAACCGACGGAAAATCTCTCTATCTATGTAACAACGGGCATGATATGATGAGCAGCATCGTCGGCACGGGATGCATGGCTGCTTCTGTCATCGCAGCTTTCGCGGCCGTGGAAAAGGACTACGCAAGAGCGGCGGCTTCGGCGCTTGTCGTGCTTGGAATTGCAGGAGAACTCGGGGCAAGGACTGCCGGCGGACCGGGGACATTCAAGCAGTATTTCTACGATGCCCTGTATAACCTGAACGAATCTGATATTGACAGGATGGAGAAACTGGAAATATCAAATGAACCTGCGTGACATTGATTTTTATTTCATAACCGACTCGTCGTTGACCAGAAAAACCGTTGTGGAGGACGCAGAATCGGCAGTCAGGGCCGGAGTGAAAATCATCCAGTACAGAGAGAAGAACAGGCCAGCCGGAGAGATGGTCATTGAAGCATTCCAGATAAAAAAAGCGTGTAAGGAGAAAGCCCTTTTCCTCGTAAACGACCGCGTTGATATAGCCCTGGCCGTTGAAGCAGACGGGGTTCATCTCGGACAGGAGGATATGCCCTGCAATATTGCAAGGGTACTGCTCGGAAGGAACAAAATAATCGGGGTTACCGCCCATGATGTGAAAGAAGCGATAGATGCAGAGAAAGCAGGAGCAGATTATATAGGCGCCTCACCGGTGTTTGATACAAACACAAAGATTGATGCGGGGAAAGCCGCGGGCCTTGAGTTGATCAGGGCTATTCGCAAGAACGTGAAGATACCCATAGTGGCAATAGGTGGAATAAACCTGGATAATGTTGCTTCCGTGATGGAAGCGGGTGCGGATTCCGCCGCTGCAATATCCGCGGTCATAGCATCAGATGACGTTGAAAAGGAATGCAGGCGTTTTGCAGGAGAAATCTCCGCATACAAAAGGGCAAACAAATGATGAGGAGGAGAAAATGCTTGCCAGGTTTTTCAGGTTCCGCGAGTTCGAAACCAACGCAAGGATAGAGACGGTGGCGGGGCTGACGACATTCATGGCAATGGCCTGCATAATAGTCGGAAGCCTTATAATGCTGTCGGTCAGGAAAATACAATGGGGGAATCCCACGGAAGGCATCCCGGCATTTCTTGCCTTCGCTGGAATCCCCCCGACATACAACATAGGTGAC
This sequence comes from uncultured bacterium, assembly GCA_964403465.1. GTDB lineage: Bacteria > Ratteibacteria > UBA8468 > B48-G9 > JAFGKM01 > JAFGKM01. The sequence continues at coordinate 1,256 of CAYOFY010000005.1, read as the reverse complement.
GGGATGGCCCTGGGCTTCATTTCGTATGTGGTTCTCAAGTTGTGCTCGGGCAGGCATAAGGAACTGAACTGGGTGCTTATCATCACAGCCGCGGCATTCATCTGCAAATACGTATTCCTGGCCAGATGAGTCTTACGAATACGTGTCAATGATGCGGTTTATTGCCCGGAGGTCTTCGGAAGTCAGGATTATATCACCGGCATTTGCATTCTCCAATGCCTGATGGGTTTTTCGCGCTCCGACCAGGGCATGAGTACAACCCTTCTGATGCAATGCCCATGCAATAGCCAGTTGTGTAAAGGTGATTCCGTACTTTTCCGCAAAGGGCCTGAATTTCTCAAGCATTTCAAGAATCCTTATCCTGTTTTCCGGGCTATATCGGGGATTACCCTTTCTCTGGTCCCCGTCCATGAAAACCCTGTCTGGAGAGATTTTGCCTGTGAGCAGTCCCCTTGCAAGCGGAGAATAAGCAAGGAACGCCAGACCGTGTTCGGCGCAATAAGGCAGAAGATCCTTTTCCTTCTGCCGGTCAAGCATGCTGTAACTCTCCTGGTCCGTATCAAGCTGTCCTGTTTTCATGTATCTTTCCAGATGGCCCGGGGTGGCGTTACTCACTCCTATCGCCTTTATCTTCCCCTCCTGCTTCAGTTTTAACAGTTCATTCATCGTATCTTCAACAGGTGTTGTTGCATCCTGCCAGTGCGTCTGGTAAAGGTCTATATACTCCGTACCGAGACGCCGCAAACTCATCTCTATCTCTCTTCTTACAGAGTCCGGAGCAAGATACTTGAAGACCTTTATATTGCCGGAATCGCTGCGGACTGCTTTTTCATCCGACATGAAATGGAATTCCCCCGCCTCTTTATTCCACACAAGCCCGCATTTGGTTGCGATAACCACACCGGCACGGATTCCTTTTATCGCCCTGCCAACAATTTCCTCGGAAAGCCCGAATCCATACACCGGAGCGGTATCAATAAGATTTATGCCCGAATCCAGAGCGGTCTTGATAGTCTCTATGGATTCTTTTTCTTCAGTGCCTCCCCACATCCATCCTCCGATAGCCCATGCGCCGAGTCCCACAACCGATGCTTTTATCCCCGACTGACCCAGTTCCCTGTATCGCATTTCCCCCTCTCTTTCTGTCATCCTTCACAGGATTTGATGCCATAACAAGAAATTCCGACATAAGGATAGATTCACTCTGGCAGTGCCCTGCCGGGCGGTTTCTGAAGCGGGCGTCTGAAGGAGGAGCG
>CAYOFY010000004.1:20535-44601 GCA_964403465.1 uncultured bacterium | reverse complement strand
CAGTCCCGTCGTGAGGTATTTATGAAATTTTCATAAGCTGCGGTCTTTACCGGTCTTGCAGTGACCATTCAATTTCAATTTAAGGGCTGGCCTGAAAAGAAGAAAACAGCATATTCAATAGAAAAAATAATGTATTCGCCTCTATTATGAAGAGGAGACCTCCCTTGCACAAAGAATGTCTCTTTGATTTGACATAATGCCCGGGATTTCATACAATTACAACGGAGGTGTTTGAATGAATCGGGAATTGATTATCCTGCTTGACTACTGGGAAAAGGAAAGGGGCATAGACAAGAATTTTCTCATCAATGCGCTGGAAAGCGGGCTCTTGACCGTCTATAGAAAGAAAGCAGGTCTTGATGAAAATGTTAATATCAGAATTAATCCAGAGACGGGGGACCTGAAGTTTCTAAACGAAAAAGGAGAAGAGATTCCGCCTCCAAATTTCCCGTGGGAAAGAATTGCCGCTCAAACTGCAAAACATGTTATTATGCAGCGTTTGCGCGAGGCTGAAAAGTCAACCGTCTATAATGAATTTAAAAAACTGGAAGGTTCTATGGTGAGCGGAAGGGTTGAGAGGTTTGAGGAAAACAATATTGTAATTTCCATAGGTAAGACAGAGGGATTGCTTCCGCATCTTCATAAATTGGAGAACGAACATTTCAGGGTTGGAAATCCTATAAAAGCTTATATAATAGAAGTAAGAAAGCCAAACAGGGGAATGTATCAGGTAATACTCTCCAGAACTCATCCCAATTTTGTAAAAGAACTTCTTGAGAATGAGATTCCCGAGTTGAAGGACGGAACGATAAAAATCAAATCAATTGCAAGATTTCCGGGAGACCTTGTTAAAGTAGCGGTTGTTTCAACTGATGTAAAGGTTGATGCGGTTGGAACGTGCGTGGGAGAAAAGGCGCGCAGGATAAAAAACATAATGAGGGAGTTGAACGGAGAGAAGGTCGAAATCGTATCGTGGGTCGAAGATATTAGCAAATATATAATGAACTCCTTGAGTCCTGCGGTTGGAAAGAAAATAATCCTTGATGAAAAGAAAAAGGAAGCAACAGTCATTGTTGATGACGGACAGCTATTTCTTGCAATAGGTAAGAGAGGCCAGAATGTCAGACTTGCTTCTAAACTAACCGGGTGGAATATAAGAGTCCTGAGAGAATCCGAATATAAAAATCCAGAAAAACCCGCAGTTTCAATGATAGAAGGAATCGACGAAAAGACAGCTCTTGAACTTGGGAAATTTGGATACAGTTCAATAAAAGAGCTTGCGGAAGCAAATCCTGAAGAAATTGAAAAAATACCATCTATAGGAAATGGCCTGGCCAGGGATATAATTGAAAGAGCGAAAGATTACAGGAAGAAGTTGAAAGAAAAGGGAGAAGAAAAAGGAATTTCCCAGAATAAAAATGGATCGGGCGACAATAAGTGATGATAGAGGGTGAAAATGAGAGTATTGGAATTAGCAAAAAAATACAAGATGAGCAAGCAGGAATTTCTGGAGATTATTGAAAGAAATGTGGGTATTAAGGGAAAGAAAACTACAAGCGGCTTATCCGAAGCAGAGATTAGAAAAATTGAACAGTATATAGGCAGAAAAGTCAAGGAGAAAATCTCTGCCCAGAGAGAAAAGGCAGTGCAACGGAAAAAAATCGAGGTTGCGGCCAAGGCAACGCCAGCAAAAAAAACAAAACCAGAAAAACCTTTGAAGAAGGGAGCAAAAAAACGTGTACCGGAGAAGAAAAAAGCAGAAAGTAAGGAGGTTCCTGAAAAAAAGCCCAAGAGGCACGTTGGCGTAAAAAAGATTGAGAAGGAAAAACAAAGACCTGTTGTTAGAAAGCATGAGAGAAAAACGGCACTTCCTGCGGAAGCGGTGAAAGAGATTGAAGGTTCCAGAGAAGCACCTCAAACCGCCGTTATAGAAATCGCAGAAAAGAAACCGGTTATTAAGCCAGAAAAGCCTGTTCAGAAGAAGATTTTGCTTGATGGCACCGAGAGCATAAAACAACTTTCAGATAAGATTCAAATCCCTCCAGCTGAGATAATAAGATATTTTTTCCTGCTGGGACTCTCCTTTAACATAAACCAATCTCCAGGAAAGGAAAATTTAAGGAAAGTATGCGAATCTTTCGGGTTTATTACGGAATTCAAAAAGGTAGAAACAAAGGTTGAGAAAAAAATACTTGAAGAGGAAGAAGGTATTCTTGTTGCAAGAGCTCCTGTGGTAACAATCATGGGGCACGTTGACCACGGCAAGACCACGATATTGGATACTATCCGCAAGAGCCGAATAGCTGAAAAAGAACACGGGCAGATTACCCAGAAAATAGGAGCCTACAAACTTAATTCAAAAAAGGGATCTATCGTTTTTCTTGATACTCCCGGACACGAATCTTTCACTGCAATGCGCGCGAGAGGAACCATGGTTACTGATATAGTGGTTCTTGTGGTTGCTGCAGACGAAGGGGTTAAGCCTCAAACAGTGGAAGCAATAAACCATGCAAAATCGGCAAACGTTCCTATAGTAGTTGCTATCAACAAGATTGATAAGCCGAATGTAAGTCCGGACAAAGTGAAAAAGCAATTGTCAGAGTATCGGCTTGTTCCGGAAGCATGGGGAGGAGATACTGTGTTTGTCAATGTTTCCGGAGTTACCGGTCAGGGCATTGATGACCTTCTTGAGATGATAGTGCTCATGGGGGAAATGCTGGAACTTAAGGCAAATCCCGAAAGGAGGGCGGAAGGAGTTGTTATGGAATCTTTTATTGACAAGGCAAAAGGTCCGATAATTAACGTACTTATAAGGAAGGGAACGCTGAGAATTGGAGAACCCTTTGTGGCAGGAGACGTTAGAGGAAAGGTGAGGGCGATTATAGATGATTGGGGCAGGAAGATTGAGAATGCCGGTCCCTCAACTCCTGTTGAGATTCTCGGAGCAAGCGGTGTTGCAATTCCAGGAGAGGGATTTACTGTGGTGAAATCAGAAAAAATAGCAAGGCAGCTTTTTGAAGAGCGAAAAGAATCGGCTATTTTCAGAAAAGAACAGATGGTTAAGAAAATTACCCTTCAGGACCTTTACAATGAAATTCAAAAAGGGGGAGTGAAGGAACTGAAACTCATAGTGAAAACCGATTATGCAGGAACCATAGAGGCCATAAGAGATGTCATAGGCAAAATACCTTCCAACGAGGTGAAAATTTCGGTCATACATTCTGAAGCCGGTGCAATATCTGAATCAGACGTGCTTTTAGCTTCTGCCTCGAACGCAATTGTTGTGGGATTCAATGTTCCGTTGACCCAGAAAGTTGAAGATGTTGCCAAAGAAGAGGGTGTTGAATTAAGAACCTACAAGATAATCTATGAACTGGCGGAAGATATTAAGAAAGCAGTTGAAGGGATGCTGGAACCGGAAGAACAGGAAGTCCTTTCGGGGCAGGCTGTTGTCAAGAAGGTTTTCCGTCTATCGGACAAAACGTCCATTGCCGGCTGTCTTGTTGTTGATGGAAAGATAGTCAGAAATTCAGTGGGCAAGGTGATACGCGGGGGAAGTATAATACATGTGGGGCCCATCTCCAGCTTGAAAAGATTCAAAGAAATGGTTAAAGAGGTGAAACAGAATACCGAGTGCGGTATAGGAATGGACAACTTTGCTGATTTTTATGAGGGAGATGTAATTCAGTCATATGTGAAAACAAGTGTGGTCAGAAGACTTTAAGGTTGTGGTTTCAGGGAGCGAGACGCGAGAATTCAGGATGGGAGAATGCATCTTCTGCAGAATAGTGAAGGGCCTGATTGAATGCGAAAAAATTTACAGTGATGAAAATGCTATTGCTTTCCGGGATGTAAATCCGCAAGCTCCTGTCCATATTCTGGTTATTCCCAGGGAACACATTGGAAAGCTTCACGATGCAAAAGACTATTTGTTACTGGGTAGATTATTGAGTATTGCTTCCCAACTGGCAACCCGGGAAGGTATCGCAAAGACAGGATACCGTGTCGTGATAAACACGGGTCGGGATGCCGGACAGAGCGTGGAGCATCTGCATATCCATTTATTGGGCGGAAGAATTATGAAATGGCCACCGGGATAAAGTTACATTGATTGGAGAGAATCAGGTTGGAGATTTATGGAGACCAATAAGAAAAACACCATGTATGTTCAGAACATAGCATATATACCAGTGGTCAAAGAGATAAAGATAGGAAATATCGGAATTGGTGGGAAAAACATTTTCTGTCTTATAGCCGGCCCTTGCGTGATGGAAAAGGAGAAGGTCGTGCTATTTACGGCCGAATCTCTTATGAAAATATGCATCCATGAAAAAATTCCGTTTGTCTTCAAATCCTCTTTTGATAAGGCAAACCGTTCCTCAATCAAATCTTTCAGGGGGATAGGAATTGCGAAGGGTCTCAGACTTCTGCGAAAAGTCCGGGAGTATTTTGATATACCTGTTACAACGGATGTCCATTCCGAAATACAGATGGACGAAGTTTCCGATGCGGTTGACATGATACAAATACCTGCATTCCTGTGCAGACAGACAGACCTTCTTGTGGCAGCTGGCAGAACGGGCAAACCCGTGAACATAAAAAAGGGGCAGTTCCTTTCTCCATGGGAGGTGAAAAATATCATTGAAAAAATCATCTCCACGAACAACAGAAGGATACTCATTACGGAGAGAGGCACAACTTTCGGATATAACAACCTTGTTTCAGACTTCCGCGCGCTTCCCATAATAAGGGGATTCGGTTATCCCGTAATATTTGACGCCACCCACAGTGTTCAGGAACCAGGCAAACTTGGGACAAGTTCCGGAGGAGACAGGAATTTTGTGTCTTATCTTGCAAAGGCAGCAATGGCCGTTGGATGCGATGGAATATTTGCGGAAGTCCACCCCGAACCTGCAAGGGCACTGTCAGACGGTGCGAATATGCTTGATCTTGAAGAAATGAAAACATTGCTCAGAAAACTCAAGGATATCTATTATGCCAGGTGACATGAAAGCAATGGATAGAAAAAACTATCTCTCTTATGCAAGAAGGATTATTGACATAGAATGTAAGAATTTGAAGAGGGTGAGTAATAAGCTTGGAGACGGCTTTTTGGAAGCCGTGGATGCGGTTTGCAGCTGTCGTGGAAAAGTGATAATAACGGGAATGGGTAAAAGTGGCATAATATGCAGAAAAATAGCCGCAACTTTTGCCAGTCTGGGAATACCTTCTGTTTTTTTGCATCCGGCGGATGCGGTGCACGGGGACCTTGGTACGGTAACAAGAAATGATATTGTCATAGTGATCTCCAACAGCGGCGAGACAGAGGAAATTTTGAGGATATTGCCGGCTGTTAAGAAGATAGGAGCAAGAATAATATCTTTTACATGTTCAGGAAATTCTTCACTCGGGATGTACAGTAATGTCGTAATAGAAACGGGAGAGATTGAAGAAGCGGATATTTTCGGAATCATACCATCTTCGAGCACAACCTGTGCCCTTGTCCTCGGAGATGCCATGGCTCTGTTGGTCATGCAGATAAAGGGTATATGCAAGAAGGATTTTGCTTTTTTCCATCCTGCGGGAAATCTGGGAAAAAGACTGATGCTCAGAGTTAAGGATGTTATGCATACGGGGAAAGAAATTCCATCCGTTTCCGTTGATGCTAAGATATCCGATATCGTTAAAGAGATAACAAGAATAAATCTGGGATTTACCCTTGTTCAGGATAAAAAAGGTAGGGTGAAGGGTATCATAACCGACGGTGACGTCAGACGCATGCTTTGCTATAGGGGAAATGCTATTGTGGAACTTACGGCGGGCGAGTGCATGACGAAAAATCCCAAGACTGTTCAGGGGGAGAGATTGGCTGTGGAAGCTCTCAGCCTCATGGAAAAACTGGAAATTACATGTCTTGTAATTATGCGTAAAGACGGAAGACCGGAAGGGATAGTTCACCTTCATGATTTGCTGGGGAAACAGGAATTCAAGATTGAATATTGATAAAGAAACTTTTGGAAAGGATATTCGGATTCATGTTTACAAAGCGAGTCAGAAAAATTAAATTGGTTGCTACGGATATAGATGGAGTTCTTACGGATGGAAGGTTACTTTATCTGGATGGCAGACTTTGCCGTTCTTTCAATATAAAGGATGGTGTTGCTTTTTCTCTCCTGAAACTGGCGGGTATAAAGATAGCTGTCATGAGCGGGAAAAGTTGTGAGGAAACAAAAAAGAGATTCAGAGGTCTTGGGGTAGACTATTATTGTGACGGAGTGAACGACAAGCTTGCTGCCCTGAAAGAGATTATCAGTGAGGCAGGTATAGAATGGGATGAGGTGTGTTACATTGGAGATGATATACCTGACCTCCCTGTAATGAAAAAGGTTGGATTTTCCGTTGCTCCTTCGGATGCATGCAACGATGCCAAGTCAATTGCAGAATACGTATGTGAGAAAAACGGTGGGAAGGGTGCATTGAGAGAGGTGGCGGAGGTTTTGTTGACGGAGAAAGGTATATGGAAAGAAATTTTGCAAAAATTCTTATCCTCACAGTAACTATTTTTCTTGTCAACGGCTGTTCAAAGAAAAATGAACCCGCTGATTTGGATATGTCAAATACAGAGATAAAACAGTTCAGTCTGAAGCAATTTGCCAGCAATAAGATCAGTTTTACACTGAAAGGAGAAAGTGCCGAGATCTCTTCCGGGGGGGAAACATCTGTAAGATCACCACAACTATCATTCTCAACTTCCAAGGAAATCATAGAAATAAATACCGGCAAGGAAGGAAAAGGAGAGATTAAAATAGTCCCGGATGAAAAGAAGTTAACGACGATTGTAATTACTGGAAATGTGAAAATAGTTTACAGAGATATAGAAACAGGCGTTGTTACAATGGAAGGCTATTGCCAGAAGCTTACATATTATGATGAACAGAAAAGGCTGGTTATGGAAGGTTCCCCCTATGTAACAAAGGGAAAAAACCGATTCTCGGGCGATATGATATTCTATGAGTTTGAAAAAAACACCATAGAAGTTAAGGGAAATATAGATGCGCAAATATATACAGAAAAAAAGCCTGATTAGTTTTTTGATGCTCGCATATGCAGCCTACGCCGGAGATGTCAGCATTTGTTTGTGGCGGGGCAGGAACCCTGAGAAGGTCTTGAGTAAATACAGGAATACGTATTTCGGGGACGTCGTGGTTATGAATGACAAGGGGGAATCTTTAATAGTCAACCGGATTGATATAGAAGATTACCTCGCAGGTGTTCTTTCAAAAGAGATGGATTCTTCATGGCCTGTTGAGGCATTGAAAGCCCAGGCGGTTGTATCCCGGACTTTCACAGTTTACACTTCAAACATGAATAGGGCAAAAAATCTTTGTTACGACATTGAAAATTCTATTTTTCACCAGGTTTACAGTCCCTCAAATTGTGATAAAATAATCGCCGCAGTAAGAGAAACGAGGGGGGAGGTTCTCACATGCGGAGGTGAGGTTTCTCAGGCTTTTTTTCATGCGACTTGTGGAGGTTGCACCGCGTCTCCATCGGATGTCTGGGGTGGAAATAGTTATGAAAATATTGTATGCGTGAAGGATGAATATTGTGAAAACACTCCATATTGCAGGTGGAAAAAAACTTTTACAACCGGACAGCTTTCAAAGATGTTTTCTGAGTTAAAAGCAACAGATATTATTGATAGAATAACTGTAGAGGAAACAGATATGTCGGGAAGGGTGAAACTTTTGAAGATTTCGCTAAAGAATGGTAATATTATAAATTTGACAGGACACAAATTCCGCATGGAAATAAATGAAAGTGCTCCAAAAGTTCTGTTCAATAGGCCGGATATTATTCCAAGCACAAACTTCAAGGTTCTGCAGACAGGCGGCAAGTTTGTTTTTGAAGGAGCAGGTTACGGTCACGGTGTTGGAATGTGCCAGTGGGGAGCGAGGGTAATGGCTGAAAGAGGATATGATTACAGGCAGATACTCAAACATTACTTTCCCAGAATGGAAGTGACCAGAATAGACTAGGGGGATAAGAATGGATATAAGGATTTATTCTGCAGTGGAATTGGACAAGCATTTTGAAGAATACATAATTAGCAAATTTGAACGTTTGAAAAAATTCATTTTTGACGAAGGCGTTGCCGAATTCTACATAAAAAAAGAAGGCCCGATGTATATAAGTGAAATAAGAATTCATTCCAAGAATAACAATGTTTTTCTAAAAGAGAAAGATGCTGATATGAATAAGAGCGTTGAAATTCTTTTTGACAGAGTAAAGAGAAAAGTGACAAAATTGCATGACAGGGTGGTGGATAGACCGTACAAATGATTGGCAGATGTTTTCTTTCATAATTCATGCACGTGCAGGAATAAGCAGAAAGTGTATCTTGTCAGAAACAAGCAAGCCGGAACATCCCTCCCGGAATAATGAAAGTTCACAGACCGGGACTCGGGCCTTCGGAGAAAAGAAATATTTCGTGAACCCTGAAACAAAAGAATGTTAGAGAGGTTCGGGGTAAAGGAGAATGGAGATGAAAATAACGGATTTCTTGAAGGAGGATTGTTTGTTGATCGGTGTGAAAAGCAGGGATAAAAAGGGAGCGATTTCAGAATTGCTGGAACTGCTCAGAGAAAAGAAATACATAAAGGATAGCAAGGATATTCTTGATAATGTAATGGAGAGGGAGAAACTTGGTTCAACCGGCATAGGTCAGGGTATTGCAGTTCCTCACACCAAAACAGAACAGATTGATGATCTGGTGGGAGTGGTCGGAATTTCCAATGATGGAATAAATTTTGATGCTCTTGATGATGAGCCAGTATACATAATTTTTCTTATATTGGCTCCGACCAAGTCCATAGGACTTCATCTGAAAGCTCTTGCCAAGATAGCACGTCTTTTAAAAGACAAGACATTTCGGAATGCTCTGCGTAAGGCGACCTCGCCCTCCGAGATATCCAGAATCATAAAAGAGGATGAGGAAAAGCTTAATCTGTCCACCTAGAATGAAGCTGAGAAAATGAAACAAATAAAAGGTATAGGTGTTTCCTCCGGTGTTGCAATTGGAAAAGCATGGATATGGGAAAATTCCTTTCTGAAGCAGTCCGAATACTCAATAGATGAATCCATGGTCAATTCTGAAATAGAGCGTTTTAACGAATCCATAAGGGCAACCGAAGTTCAAATCAGAGAATTGCAGAAGAATTTTGAACACAAGGTTGGAAGTCAATATTCCGACATTTTCTCGTTTCACCTGGCCTTTCTGAAAGATAACCTGCTTAAGAAAGAAACTGAAAATATGATAAGAGCGGAGAAGATAAATAGCGAGAGTGCTCTAACAAAAGTCATTCAAAAATTGGGGAGAGAATTTAAGAAAAAGGAAGCAGATTTTTTAAAGGACAGGAGAAGAGACCTGCTCGATGTAATAGAAAAAATTGTCCTCAATCTTAAAGGAACATTATCTGCCAAAATAAAGACATTCAAGGATGAAATAATAATTGCGAGAGACCTGTCTCCAAGTCAAACTGTCTCGTTGGATAGGAACTATGTGATCGGATTTGTTACGGAAATAGGCAGTGAGACTTCCCACGCGGCAATAATCGCAAAAGCGTTGGAGATACCGGCTGTCGTAGCCTGTGATAATGCAGTCAGTGAAATAAGAAATGGAGACATAATTATAATTGATGGCACCGCAGGCATAGTTATTGTAAATCCGGCAAGAAGCGTCATAGAAAAATACAAGGGCAGAAAAAAACAGTTACTGAAACTGAAGGAAAAGCTTCTCCTTCTGAAAAACCTTCCGTGCCAGACAATTGACGGGAAAAGGATAGTTCTCCATGCAAACATAGAAATGCCTGAAGAAGTGGCCACCGCCAGAAGATACGGTGCAGAAGGAATAGGACTCTATAGAACCGAGTACCTTTATATTAACAGGACAGATCTTCCTTCCGAAGAAGAGCAATTTTTTGCTTATAAGAATGTTGCTGAGAAAACGGGAAGTGGTAGGCCTGTTATTATAAGAACCGTAGACATAGGAGGGGATAAATTTATTTCCGCCCTCCCGGCGACCGGTGAATTGAATCCTTTCCTGGGGTGGAGAGGAATAAGATTCTGTCTGGAAAGAAAAGATATTTTTGAGACACAACTGAGAGCCATACTCAGAGCCGCTGTTTACGGTAATTTGAAGATAATGTTTCCGATGATTTCAACGATAGAGGAAATACGTGAAGCCAAGAAAGTATTGCACAAAGTTTGTTCTGAATTGAAAAAGGAAAAGAAAAAATTTAACGAACGCTTGGAAGTGGGAATAATGGTTGAAACACCTTCTGCTGCCTTGATGACAGACCAGTTAGCACGTGAGTCTGACTTTTTTAGCATCGGGTCCAATGACCTTATCCAGTATACTCTCGCCGTTGACAGGGGGAATGAAAAGATATCCTATCTTTACCAGCCCTGTCATCCAGCCGTTCTAAAACTCATAAAGACAACTGTTGAGAACTCGGTAAGAAATAATATATGGACCGGACTTTGCGGCGAAATGGCCTCTATTCCTGAAATGGCCTGTCTTCTTGTAGGAATGGGTATAGATGAGTTAAGCATGGCTCCATCCGCAATCCCTGCAGTCAAGGAAAGAATAAGAGCTTCATATTATGGGAAACTTAAAGAGATCGTGAAAAATGCACTCCTCTTTGATACTCATGATGAAGTCCACAACTATCTTCTAAGCAGAATAGACTGAGGATCTCACTATGACCATGGATATTTCGGTTGCCGATATCGAAAAATATGATAAACAGGATATGCTGGGTAAGCTGAAGAAATTCCCGATGCAGTGCGAAGAAGGTAATTCTTACCCCCCTCCCCGGCTTCCGGACAGAATTGTGAAAAAAGTGGTTTTCTGCGGAATGGGAGGTTCTGCAATTGCAGGAGATATCATTAATGCTGTTGCCTGTGAAAATTCCGGGGTCCCGTGCTTTGTAAACAGGGATTATACGCTGCCCTTATATGTGGATCGGGAGACACTTGCAGTGATCGTGAGTTATTCCGGCAATACGGAAGAAACCTTGAGTGTTTTGGAACAGGCACAGAAAAAAGGAAGTTCACTGATGTGTATCTCAAGCAACGGAGAAATTGAGAAAATTGCAGGGACGAAAAACATTCCTTATCTGAAGATACCGGGTGGTTTTCCTCCGAGATGCGCAATGGGATATCTGTTTTTCCCGTGTTACAAGATAATGAGTATGTTGAAAATTGTCCCGGAATTGAATATGAGAATTTTCAACTTCATCCGTCGTTGGTCAAACACTCTTTGTCCTGAAAGCAGAACTAACATTGCAAAGGACATCGCATTAAAATTCCATGATAGGGTACCATTGATTTATTCAAGCAGCAGGCTCTTTCCTGCAATAATCAGGTGGAAAACACAAATAGCTGAAAACAGCAAATCTTTTGCGTTCGCAAATGTATTTCCCGAAATGAACCACAATGAGATTATGTCATGGCGTTATCCCGAGTGGTTTACGCGAAAGACGATACCGGTTTTTATAGATTCGGATAAGGATCATGCGAGAATCAGGTTAAGGTTTGAGATAACCAGGGAGATAGTGTCCCGGGTGAATCCTGACATAGTTGACATAAAGACGGAGGGAGAAAGTCTGCTTGAGGAAATTTTCTACCTTGTTCTTCTGGGTGATTGGGTAAGCTTTTATCTTGCCATATTAAACGATTCAGATCCAACAGAAATAAGCGGAATAGACCTTTTGAAGAGAAAAATGGGAGGGGCAAAATGAGTAATTCCTACCTTTTTACTTCCGAGTCAGTTACCGAGGGGCATCCTGACAAGATATGTGACCAGATATCAGATTCAATACTTGACGAAGTCATCAAACAAGACAAGAACGGGAGGGTTGCATGCGAATGCCTTACCACACGCGGGCTAATTTTTATCGCAGGAGAGATAGCAACAAAGAGTTACGTTGATATTCCAGCGGTCGCCAGGCAGTTGATGTGTGATGTCGGCTACACTGAGCCGCTTTATGGTTTTCACTTTGATTCCAGCGCCGTTATCACCTCAATCCAAACCCAATCTCCCGATATAGCTCTCGGGGTGGACAAGGGAGGGGCCGGAGATCAGGGTATGATGTTTGGCTATGCGTCAGATGAGACAGCAGAATTCATGCCCCTGCCCATATCTCTTGCGCACAAACTTGTCAGGCGGCTTGCGGAAGTCAGGAAAAAAAAGGAATTGGATTATCTCAGGCCCGATGGTAAGTCCCAGGTTACGGTTCTGTATGAAAATGGTATACCTAAAACGGTTGAGAGCGTAGTTCTGTCCACGCAGCATAACCCAGGGGTTTCCCAACGAACAATCAAGGCCGATCTTACAGAAATGGTAATAAACAGAGTTATTACCGGTGAGCTAAGAGGCAGAAACATGAAGATTTTTGTTAATCCGACAGGAAGGTTTATCATAGGGGGTCCTCAGGCAGATACAGGAGTAACGGGAAGGAAAATAATAGTGGATACCTACGGAGGTGTAGGGAGTCATGGAGGAGGATGTTTTTCCGGAAAAGATCCAACAAAGGTTGATAGATCTGCTTCTTATATGGCAAGGTATCTTGCAAAAAACATAGTTGCTTCAGGTCTGGCGAAGAGGTGCGAAATACAGATTGCCTATGTGATAGGAATGAAACAACCCGTGTCTATAATGGTCAACACCGATAATACGGGGGCCGTTCCAGATGCAAGAATCATGCAGTTGATAAAGGATAATTTTGACCTTTCGCCGCGCGGAATTATAGAAAAACTTGACATGCTTAGGCCCGTTTACAGAAGAACCGCCTGTTACGGGCATTTCGGAAGAGAAGAAGAAGGGTTTACATGGGAGAAAAAGAATTCGGTGGGAATATTCCGGAAAGGATAATATTTTATGTATTACAACGTACAAAATTTGGGTCTTGCCGACCAAGGGAAAAAAAGGGTTGAATGGGCTTTCAGGCACATGCAGGTGCTTAAAATACTGAGAAATCAATATGAAAATGACAGGATTTTTATGGGCAAGAGAATAGGGTGCTGTCTCCATATAACCACGGAAACGGCAAATCTCGCGATAAATCTCAGAAATGCTGGTGCTGAGGTTTTCCTTTGCGCCTCCAACCCTTTGAGTACGCAGGACGATGTTGCGGCATTTCTTGTCAAGAACGAAAAGATAAGTGTTTTTGCAAAACATGGTGACAGCAAGAAGGCATACTACGAGAACATAAAAAATGTTATGAAAGCAAAACCGCATTTTGTAGTAGATGACGGTTGCGACCTTATCTCTTCGTTTCACAGGAATACATTACTGGCCGGGAGCATAATCGGTGCGACGGAAGAAACAACAACAGGGGTTATAAGACTCAGAAATCTTGCGCGTAAGAAAATCTTACGTTTTCCCGTAATTGCCGTTAATGATGCTGATACCAAACACCTCTTTGATAACAGGTATGGAACCGGACAGTCAACGATAGACGGAATTTTACGGGCAACAAATATCCTCATAAGCGGAAAAACAGCGGTGGTATGCGGCTATGGATGGTGTGGAAGAGGCATAGCAAAAAGATTTGAGGGCATGGGAGCAATCGTGGTGGTAACAGAGACAGACCCGGTGAGGGCTCTTGAGGCAACGATGGATGGTTACCGGGTCATGCCTGTTTCAAAGGCGGCTGAAACAGGAGATATTTTTATAACTTCCACCGGCAATACGTCGGTTATAACCTTAAAAGAGATAAAGAAAATGAAGGATGGCGTTATTATCGGCAATGCGGGGCATTTTAACGTTGAGATTGATATAGCCGGGCTTGAGAAGAATGCGAAAAGGAACGTTATAAGGCCGGGACTTGACGAATATACCCTGCCCGGAGGCAAAAAAATATATGTGCTTGGAGAAGGACGGCTGGTTAACCTTGCCTGTGCTGAAGGACATCCTTCATCCGTAATGGATATGAGTTTTGCCGATCAGTTTTTATCGGTCAAATACCTTAAGGAAAATCCTTCTTTGAAACCGGATGTTTACAGAGTTCCCGAGGAGATAGATAGACAGGTGGCAAAATTGAAACTGGAAAGCATGGGTATCAGAATAGATAGACTCACCCTTAAACAAAAGAGATATATGAGCTCATGGAATTTGGGAACATGAGTGGGTAAGACAAAGCGCAATTCATACCCGGAGTCTGTGCATTGCATAACAAACCGCTGAAAGTCGGAATAACGGGCATATTCGGTTCTGGCAAGACAACGGTAAGTTTAATGTTTGAAAAAGAAGGCATTCCTGTAATCTCGTGCGATGAAATCGTGCATCGTGTTCTCAGAAAGAAGAAAATCATCAGGGAAATAAAAAGTGCCCTAGGCAACAGCGTATTTGAGAAAGGCATCCTGAGCAGGAAAAAGATTGCAAGAATAGTTTTTGAAGAGGAGGCAAAAAGAGAGAATCTGGAAGGTATTCTGCACCCCGAAGTTTTTAGGGAAATTGAAAGAAAAATATTTGACTGTGGCAAGAAAAATGATATAATTGTGATTGAGATTCCTTTGCTTTTCGAAACTAAATCAGAAAAACTATTCGATATAACAATTGTCGTTTCCTCTACCCTGGCGAAAATCAAAGAGAGATTGAAGGCAAAATTCCACGAAGATGAGATACTCGAAAGATGGAATAACCAGATTGCTCTGAAGGAAAAAGAAAGAAAAGCCGACTATGTTATCCACAATTCTGGTTCTTACTGCAAAACACTTCAACAGGTAAGGAACCTTATTGAAAGACTCAAAAGGGAAATATAGTTTTCGGCTGGGCATACCACTTAATCCACACATTTCATGTTGAAATGAGCGAAATACACAGAATAACGGAGGAACTATAATGGAAGCAACAAAAGATATGGACATTGGAGCGCTTCGGAAATTAACTATTCCGAAACTACAGAGCATAGCAAAAAATTTAAAGGTTGACGGAGTGAGCAATCTCAGGAAGGAAGAACTCATTTATAAAATTATGGAATCCCAGACTCAGAGAGAGGGACTTCTGTTTGGAGAAGGTGTTCTGGAGGTCCTGCCCGACGGTTTTGGTTTTTTGCGTTCCCCGAATTATAATTATCTACCAGGGCCAGACGATATATATATCTCTCCCTCCCAGATAAAAAAATTCGCTTTGAAAACGGGCGATACGGTTGCGGGGCAGATAAGACCTCCGAAAGATAACGAAAAATATTTCGCCCTTTTGAAAGTGGAACAGGTAAACTCCGAACCTCCCGAAAACATACAATTCAGAATTCCTTTTGAGGAGTTAACGCCCATTCACCCGGACAAGCGATTCATTCTTGAAACAACCTCTGAAGAAATAACCACAAGAGTGATAGACCTTGTTACCCCCATAGGAAAAGGACAGAGAGGATTGATTGTTTCTCCACCAAGAACCGGGAAAACAGTCATTCTTCAGAAACTTGCAAATTCAATAGCGGCAAATAGTCCGGAGGCACATCTTATTGTGTTGCTTATTGCAGAAAGACCGGAAGAGGTGACGGAGATGAAGCGGCTTGTAAAAGGGGAAGTAATAAGCGCGACTTTTGACGAATCTCCCGAAAGGCATACACAGGTTGCCGAGATAGTAATGGAGAAGGCCAAGCGTCTGGTTGAACACAGAAAAGACGTGGTCATACTTCTTGATAGTATCACCCGACTTGCTCGTGCATATAATGTTCTCGTGCCTCATACCGGCAAGATAATGACCGGAGGCCTGGAATCAAATGCTTTGGATAAGCCAAAAAGATTCTTTGGCGCGGCAAGGAACATAGAGGAAGGAGGGAGTTTGACAATTATAGGGACCGCCCTGATAGATACGGGAAGTAAAATGGACGATGTGATCTTTGAGGAATTCAAAGGGACAGGCAATATGGAGATTAATCTTGAAAGGAAGCTCTCCGACAGAAGGACGTTTCCGGCGATTGATATAAACAGGTCGGGAACAAGAAGGGAAGAACTTCTTGTTGATGCCGAAGAACTGCAACTCATGTGGTTGTTCAGAAAAGTTCTTGCTCCCCTGAATCCCATGGAAGCAATGGAACTTCTGATAGCGAGAATGAAAGGCACCAAGTCAAATATAGAACTTCTTCTTTCAATCAAAGCACAGACGCAATAATGCAGGATTGAATTTTCACTCAGAACCTGAGAAATTCTTCCAGATTTATATGCTTCTCAACAAGCTTTTGTGCCATATCGATCTTTTCCGTGTCTTCCTCTGTTATCTTCACGACAAGTTCATGTATCAATGAAGCTGTTTCATAGGTTCCTTCAGAAACTATCATGGTGGGAATGTCATATTTTTTGATCAATTCAAGGATGCTCTTATGGGGATAAAGTCCTCCGGTCAGGACCAGGGCTCTTACCTCATTTGTCGAATAACTTTCTATGGCCGCCAGTATCAGATCTTCTCTGTCACCCGGGGTAACGAGGAGAGAATCCTGCTTGAAATAATCCAGAGCATGCCTGGCAGTCATTGCTCCGATAACGATATTTTTTATCCTTATGTGAAAGTTGTTGATTCCTGAAAGCGTTTTTCCATTGATGCACTCGCATATCTGGTAAAGGTTGGGCTGTAAGAGTGCGGGGGCGAAGGGTATGACACCCAACAGAGGAACCCCCACTCTATCAAAACCCTTCCTCAGATACTTTTCCACTATCTGCTGTTTCTCTGGAATTACCTTGTTTACAACCACTCCTTTGACCGATACACCCTTATTCCTGAAAAGCGAAAGATTCAAAGAAACCTCATCAATGGGTTTTCCTATCCCCCCGATTGAAATGATAACCACCGGAGTATCAAGAATGCGTGCAACGTCAGCATTACTCATGTCAAAGACGGAACCGACTCCAGCGTGTCCTGTGCCTTCAATAACCATTATATCTTTATCCTCGGATATTTTTCTGTAAGCCGTCACGATCTGCTCTTCAAGAAAGCCCTTTTTGGGTTCATCAAGATAATCCCTTGTAAATCCCCCTTCAACCGCAACGGGACTGAGATTTTTCAATTCATCTTTTATCCCGCAGACCTTTTGTATAAGAACGGCATCCTTGTCCACCTTGATGCCGTTGATAATCAAATATTTCTGTCCGACAGGTTTCATGAAGCCGACTTTCCTGAAATATTTTTGCAGTGTAAGCATCAAGCCAATGCTGAAAACGGTCTTTCCGTCATTCTGCCTGGTTGAAGCTATAAATATTTTCTTTGTTGTATGCATGGCAGATATGGTAACAAATTTCTCCTGGCATTACAAAAATCCGGGCGATTGACAAAACAGAGTTTTGATTGTATTCTTTTCCAATTTGCAGTACGCTATGGAGGATAATGAGTATATTTACGGCAATCAATATTGCTTCGTTCCTGATGGCCTGTGCAGGGTATATCTTGAGCATTTCTCTGGCACTTTTTCTCGCTCAGGTGAAGGAGAGCGGGCCTCTTATTGTGGGACTTGCCGGCTTTGCGGGTAATCTTGCGTATACCGTGGTGACTTTTTTGTTGGCTCGGCGTTCGATAAGAAAGAGAAATCCCGTTTTTATATATGCAACCGCCGGAATAGGTGTTTTATACATGCTGATGTTTTTTTCCCCTATACCGGTTATTTTCTTATTACTGCTTATCACGGGTGCGCTGTACGCCTTTTTCTGGCCTTCAATGCAGGAATCTTTTTCCGGTTCGGTTGACGAGCTAAAAATCGGGATATTCAATCTTTTCTGGTCTGCCGGAGTAATATGCGGTGCATTTTCCGCAGGGTTTCTTTATGTTATTAGTCCACTGGTACCTTCCTTGATTATTCTTCTGCTTGCTTTGCCTGCGTTTTTTCTGCTTATATCGCGAAAAAAAGAATTGCTTTTAATGAAGATATATGCTGAAGTTGATGTAAACAGAGAAGTTCCGATGCCCGGGATTATAAAGGAAGTACGCTTATTGAATTTTCTGCATTTTTTTGCGGTAAGTACTGTTCTTTACCTTTATCCTAAACTTGGATTGGAGAGACATTTTTCTCCCCAGTTTATAGGTTCTATCGCAGGGATACTTCTGATAAGCAGATTTATAACTTTTTCTCTGCTGATAGACAAGACTATTCTATTGCACAGAGCTATATTTGGTGTATCATGCACGTTGTTCTTTATAGGTTGCTCTCTTGCGGGACTTGCAACCAATCAGTATGCAATCATTGCAGGTGTAGTAATATTGGGCGTTGCCGGTGCGTTTTCCTACCACAATAGTCTATTGATGCATATAAAATATAATCTTAAAGCGGAAATACATGAAAGTCTTATAGGAGCAGGACTGTTTACCGGAGCGCTCACCGCAGGTTTTCTGGGGCAGGTTTTTAACCTGCCGGTAGCCTTTGTTACAATAGGTGGAGGTATCTTTCTTGCCGGATTATGGCATAGCAGGATGTTCCTATCAGGAAGACAGAGAGACGGGGGATTATGATGGAAGGAAAAATTGCAGTTGTTGAGAGCATGAGAATTTATGAGAATCCCATTCCAAACTTGGTAAGCAGGCATGCCTATTTCCCAGGTCTTGCGAGAACGCCCTCTGGTGATATTGTTGCATTATTCCCCATAGGTGAAGCATTTGATTCGTGGAGTAACAGCATATACGTGTCGCGGTCAAATGATAATGGAAGAACATGGGTTCTGGAGGGCCCCATGTATGAGGAATTAGAACTCGGACACATAGGTCCATGCAGTATTAAGCCCACGCTTCTTGGAAACGGAACCTTGATTGCAACGGGATACGGCTTCTACCGCAAGGATCCCGAGGTTTTCATGAATCCGGAAACAGGCGGGTTCCCGCATGGTCCCAACATTGTTTCTTTTTCAGAAGATGAAGGCCGGGATTGGTCTTTGCCCGCGATAATTCCTCTGAGCAGACCGGAATTGATCGAAACGTCGGGACCCTGCATACAGCTGAAAAACGGAGAACTCATTGCCACGGGATGCACATTTCCAACCTGGGACGGAACATATCCTTCCGGCAGGATAGGCGTTGTGCTGCGCAGCAAGGATAATGGTAGATCATGGGATGACAGGACTCTCTTTTATAAATCAGAAAAAACCAATATCAATGCCTATGAAACACGTTCATGTCAGATGCCTGATGGGCGTATAGTGACGATTATCTGGTTTCTTGATGAAAATTCCGGCAGGAGCCTTACAAACCATATTGTAGTTTCACGCGATGACGGAATAACATGGTCCGAGCCGATAGATACAGGAATTACGGGACAGGCTTCCAATGTAATCTCCTTGAGGGATAATCTTCTTCTTTCTATTCACTGCTACAGGGAAGAAAATACAGGATTGTATGTAAATCTTGTTGATTTCTCCAATGATATATGGAGAACAATTGCTGCCTCAAAGATATGGGGTAAGGCGCCCGCAAGGCACATAGGAAGTCTTAAAGATATGGGAAAAAATCTTAAATTCGGGCAACCGTCTCTTTTGCCTCTTGGTAATGATGAGTTCCTTGCGGTACACTGGGCAGTCGAGGACTGCCTGGGAAAGATTCTTGCCCATCGCATCCGTGTCAATTCCGATAGGCCCTGAGAAATCTGATCACCGGCACGGTCACTCTCCAACCGTGAATTCCGCCACCGCCTTCATACCGGTGGCCACGTGCATGGCGCTGATGGTATAAATTCCCGCAGATTCATTCAGACTTATCGGAATATCCCAATGCATGTAAGAGCCATGTCCTGTCACTTTCCGATTATAATACCTGACAGGCATTCCGTCTTCCCGGGTAACCTGCACCACGACGCAATTACCTATTTCACGGCCGTCGCCATCGGTGTATTCCATCTTAAAAGTGACTGGCAGAGTGTCTCCACGTTTTACGTTTTCGCGAGCAGGAAGAATACTGAACGCCTGCATCCTGGCGGGCAATAGTGCGAACACCCTGGCTTCTTCCGGCTTGATGGCCGTTTCTATCCTGTCTGTGAAACCCAGATACTCTTTTCTGCGCATATCATAAACATGGCGTTTTGCTCCAAACGTGATGAAACTTGTCTCACCGGTTGATGCACCCCTGATGGCGGGGTCCTGCAGCACTCCCAGGTATTGAGCCGTCCCGTATTTAAAGAGCGCGCGGAAGACTTCAAATCGGTCTACGCCTGAAGCATCGGTAATCCTGACCGGTGGTTCAATACTTCTGGTTCTGAACAGCTCCAGCGCAGGGTACAGGCGACTGAAATTGCCTGCGAGAATCATTCTCTGTGCCCCGTTCAACTGGCCGCCAAGGTAGACCGCCTCGCCTTTGCCGTACTGCGTCCGGTACAGTTCCGGCGCAAAGCTCGGGTACAGAGCAGCCAGCGAGCCGGTTTCCAGTTTCCGGCCGTGTTCGGTGAAGATGCCAGGCTGATTGTCAGCCAGAAGCAGCCCGCCACTTTTCACGAAGTCCAACAACACCTGCGCCACAGCAATGCTCATCGCTCTGTTGTACGGAAGAACCAGCACCTTCCATCCTTTTTCCCTTATCAGTTCAGGTGTCAGGTCGTCCTGTCCGACGAACTGCGGCTGCAGCCCCATGGTCTGAAGGGCGATGAAATGGCTCTCAAATGCATCCCTGAACGAACAGTCGGACTGAGGCGCGAGCCGTGCGGCGAAACTGTTGCGGCTGGATATTACCATGGCTATGGGGCTTCGGACCTTGCGAGACGAGGTGAGCAGCGTGGCGATGCCCTCCTGCGCTTCCGCGGCCTGTTCGTGCAGAATCTTGAAGTAGTCCAGAGCGTAGGATAAATCCGCAGTGAGCGGACGGATGCCGCCAGCTACGTCGGGATTGGGACCGAGTCCCCACATTACGATACCCCGCGCACCGTGGAACAGAAGCCACCACGGTGCCACGCGCATCTTGTGGTGCCCGGTATTATAACTCCAGCATGGGTCAAGCCAGGGGCCGGAGTAATACCGGTCCTGTCCGAAATCGGCCGCCATCTCGTACATCAGGGAATCCGCCGGCCCGTAATCGCGGAATTCACATCCATACCCCTTGACGTCCTTGAAGAGATTTTCCCAGATAAACGGGGTGAAGTTCTCCACCTGAACGAACCAGGCATTGTTGACCTGTGTATTAACCCTGTCATAGTGGGATTTCAGCAGAAGCGCTTCGTTGCGGTACAACTGTGTCCACACCTGGTCGTACATGAAGTAGCGGGAGTCCAACCAGCGCGCGGCTCCGCCTTTAGCTTCGCATTCCTGCAACTCGTCGAGCCGGGCTGGCATAACCTGGCTGAAATCCGTGTAATCCGACGACCACTCCCGGTTCAGTGCCGCGATATCGTCATTATAGATTGTTTTCAGCCAGCTTCGGAACCTGGGAAGACAACGTTCACAGAAACAGAATTCCGGAATCAACATGTCTTCACAGTTGATTTCGTGGCCTACGACGGCGAACGGTGCGTTGGCAGAACCGATGGACTGGCAGAGTCTTTCCAGTCCATCGGCTACTGCCGTAAGGCAGGTCTTGAATTCCGGGCCGTGCGGCCCCTCTTTGAGTCCTTCTTTCCACGCATTGTGCCCGCCGCTCCATCCCTGGGAATTGACATACACAAAGCTCGGCATGTTCCATTGCGCATATTGCTGGGCTGTGGATAACAGTCCGCCCCATGGTCTGGCTGCGTTGAAAGCGGGAAAGCGCGGAATTACCTGTTCGGCCACAAATCGGTCCCCGGGTTCCTTTGCGTATCCGAGCCCACTTGTAATCAGATAGAAATCACAGTTCTCAGTAATGGGAATACCGACCAGAACCGATTTTCTGTCCACGGTGCCATGGCTGTCTATCAGTTCAACCTTAACCTGGATACTGTAAGACAGAGGCAGGCGGAGGGGCAGACTGAACGTACCGTTTATGCCATCAATATCAGTCAGCGCCGTATTAGCGAGAATTCTGTTCCATGAATCTCTCAGCGATGCCTCCAGCCGCTCGCCCGGCCGCAATGGTGCCCGAAGGGAGAACATGCCGGTAATTATATCCCCATCATTGTAGCGGTCACGACCGGTTGTCAACTTTTCTATACCGCCGGGGTCAGTAACTGCAAATTGCGTGGAAACGAAGGTCACTTTCGCTTTCTCCGATGTCAACAGCCAGATGTCCAGTGTGTAGTTACCCCAGGGCAGAACAGGCATGGTGACCGTAATCTGCCGCGTCACGCCTTGAATTTCGGGCGAAGCGCAGTGAACCACATCCCCCTGACTATCGCGGATAACGTATTCGCACCTTATCGCCTCAGGCACGGCTGTCTGGAGTGGAAGCAAGATCTCTGTTCCAGCCATCGTTTCTCTGTTCAATATTTCGGGCACCTTCACCTCCAGGACGTCGGAATCCCGACCTTCGTGGGCCGCGGTCCACAGGCAAAGTTTGACCAACCATGAATAGTAGTACTCGTAGTATATCGGGTTGGTGACAAGGTTGTGCGGGGTGAGCCAGCTTTCCGCGCCGCGACCGTAGGACAGGTAGTTCCATCCCTGGTAATAGTCCAGAAAGGTCACGCGTCCTTTACCCATTACCCCGCACTTTACGTTCAGGGGCATAAGTCCTTTTGTTTTCCACCACGAACCGCCTCTCCATCCTCCGTCGGTTTCTTCTGTTCCCCCGTTTTCAATACACTTGCGCATTGCATCTGCCTCATCGGTTGCGGGTATGAGCGGCAACATATTCATGGGGAACTGTCGCCATAAACGGTCAACCGTTGAGGATTGGTCAGTGGATCTTTGGAGTACATCCAGGATAAAGTTCTTTCCTTTCGGCTGATTTTCAGCTTTCCCCTGAATTTTGTTCTGCGAATATTCACGGTAGAGAAGTCCGGCGCCGTTCATCACTCTCTGTAAAATATTCTCCCGGACAAAATCAGGCAGCGCCTGCCATGAGAAAGCAGCCACAATAATCAGGTCGTAGTATCTTTCCGGTGCCAGCCGTTCTCGCGCCAGTTTATCAACAATAAGGCTGTACCCGGGGACCGGCTGGATATCCGCGAAGGAGCCGGGTCCGTAGAATGTGTCAGAGCGGCCTGTCGGAATTATCGTATAGTCCATCTCCAGTCGCTGTGCCAGTTCTATGACGCCGCGCATCATGCTGTTGGGACAGATAACCAGGGTTTTCAATTTTCCGCCTGCCAGCGGGTTTGCCCAGGGTACGTGACGTGAAACAAGCGGCTCTGCTGCCAGTCTGTCATAGCTCTGGTCACCCATGCCGTAATCAAAACGCGAATTGCCCCCAACGTACGTTTTCTCCCACACGGCAATCTCGTCGAAATAGACATCGCTTCCGGCTTCCGCCCCGATGACCAACGAGAAATCACTCGCCGCAGGGTTTTTTGTCTGCAGCTCACCTGTGTATTCCTTCCATTCCGGACCGGCATTGTTTTCCACAACCAGGGGGGCTCCGCAGTTACCCTGAGCATTATTTTCATACAGACGGACAAAGAAGCGGCCGCTTCCGCGCACGGCGAATCTGTATCCATAACCCATACCGGGAACACCGGTCTTTTCCTGGTAAACCGTGATGGCTTTTTCGGCAGTGTGAATCAGGAGGCATTGCTTGCCGCGGTATACCTCCCTCCCCTCCTGCCCGGTGATAATTTTTACAGGACCCTGGGGAATCCACGAGGATAAGCTTGTTTCCTCAAACCCGTCGTTGCGGATTCTATTGACTTCCTCCGTGCTGGCACGAAAACCGGATAATCCGACCAGTGCCGCAACAGTAAAAACTGTTCTGGATATCCATCGAAGGTTACCGCTCATCATTTCCTCCATTCAGTTTTTCATTCCATTCAAGAACCTTTTCCAGTGCTTCCACGTTATAGTCCATCTGTCGGAAAGCGTTCCATCGGGAAGACTCGTCAGGATATGTTGCTTTTTCCCACGCCGCATGATCTTTCAGCGTCCTGGCCGCAAGCGGTCGAAGTAACGGATGCCGTCGTATTTCATCACCATGGGCGTCCAGGATCATTTCCAGGCGTTGGAGAAGAGTACTGCCGCGAACCTGCCAGT
>CAYOFY010000004.1:0-20435 GCA_964403465.1 uncultured bacterium | reverse complement strand
ACCTGCCAGTTACCGTCCCATTTATTATCCAACCAGTCCGAATCCCATCGGATACCGTTGATATCCCAAACCAGCTGGTAGCACGTACCCTCACGAGGGGATAGAAACAGTTCAAGTGAATAACGGCTTACGTACCGGTCGCGGACGATATCATTGTCTTTGCGTGTCGCCGGGTCTATCCGTTCATTTTCCTGTGCGGTTACCGCAATGTAAAGATGAGTCCGTTCATACGTGACCTTGAATGTCGTGGGAAATTTGGCTTTCTGTCCTGAAACCGGTATAACAAAATTGTCCACAGGCTCCACTTCCTTCCAGCAGGGATCCGACAGGTCTCCGTCAATCACAGGCGGCGAGCTGGTACTAACGCAGTAAGCCACAGGATTGTCAGCGGCAAGCACCGTCCGTGACACTGTCAGCAGGATAGTGAATACAACAGGACAGGCGAAAAAGAATACTGCAATACGCGTTATACAATGCCTTTTTCGCGGAAATTCAGGGAGCATCACTATCTTCCCAGTTCTGCCTGAGCATGATTCCATATATTATGTCCCCAGTTCAGGAGTGGCGTGAAGGCATAGTTTCTTATACCATCAGCATTGCGGTCGATACGGATGAGCATCAGGTACAGTTTATCACCCTGTCGCGGCTTGTTTCCGCGCATGTAGGATGGTATCTGCCTGAAAGGTACGGCGACCTCTACGGTATAACCGACATCCTTGTCGTCAGAACAATTCAGTGTGCCGTTGACATTACATGCAATCTGCATGCCTTTTACCGTGAGCTCAGGGCGCGCAAGTCCGCCCCAACCCTTGAATTTCTTGGCATTGAGAGCGTCGTATATTGAGCCGGCGGGCGTTGTGTTTATTTCCCAGTAGAGTCCGCTCTGGAATTCCGGCAGTAGAAATATTTCCACGCAATCCCAGTCCCATACGGGCCCATCGCGCTCGACATTCTCCGCCTGTACGTCCTCATCCGAACACTCGAAGGCAAAGAATAGATACTTCTCGTTCCACAGCATTCGGAAGATGGTTTTCGGTTCGGGTGCAGCCTTTTGTTCGTTGAATGGATAGATGATACTGAAGATGGCAGCTTTCCGCCAGGCGGATTCATCCGTCTTGCCGTCTATTGCGGGAGCTGAAGGTGTGTGCGGTATAACAAAATGAGGTGGGTTTGGCCAGGTTGGACCTTCTTCGCAGACAGCGGCAACGGCGGTTATCTGTCGTCTGGCAAAATCCAATTGCTCAGGAGTCCCTCTGGTTTCTCCCTTCAACATGGGAATCAAATTTTTCTGCGAGTCGTACACAATCATGTTTGCAATCTCGTTGGCAGGCGTACCCCAGGCGAGATTCACGGCAACTTCACCTCTTTCGGCCAGACGTCTGTCAGCTGGCGTAATGCGTGAGATTGAAGAGATGGAAGCGCATCCGGCCAGGATTAGCGGTATCAGAACGGGGACAAATATCAATTTCATTCTCATGAAAAGATTTCCCTCCTTACAGGCTTTCATATCGGGCGAAAATGCCCCAGGCTTTGCCGCCATTGGTATCCAGCGCCACGGCAAGGCGGTTACGGCCGTGCTTTGTTCGGATGCGGACCGAAGTCATATCCTCCCGGGCAGGGTTGGTACCTGGACCGGCAAAAACAACCTCCTTGTTCCACCAGACCTTGACAGGCCCGTCGTATCCCAGGTGAAGGGTAATTTCATCCACAGGACCAATGTCAATATCCTTGACGAAATAGAGAGTTCCGGCACGACCCCTGATTATTTCATGTGCGTCAATGAAATTCTGAACTTTACCTGTTTTCACCGGACGGAACTTCCAGGTTTTCATCTCAGGGTCAGGGAGAACAGCATTATCAATGCCCCGCGTATCTGCCAGCTCACTGACCAGCATCTCCTGTATGAACTCAGCTCCGAAGAGAATATCCGCCAGATATATCTGAGGATGGCTCCACTGTTCTATGGCAGGGTCTTCATTGGCAATAGCGTTGCTGTAGAAACTGATAGCAAACCGGTGCCGGTTTTCGGGCCAGCGAGCCACGCCCATGTAGGAATGGTCAGGACGTGGACCTGAAGGGAGAACGCACTGCAAAATAGTTTTTCCCTCGGCAACCTTGAATATGGCAGTATGCCTGGCACTTCCGCCCTCGTCTCCCACGTCTGAGCATGTAAGGTGCCAGCGGCATCCGATGAAGACATTTCCATTAACCGTCCAGACAGAGGGGCCCGTAAGAGAAATATCTTCAAGGCGCTGCATCTCCCAGGAATCGAAAGGAAAGCAGCTCCGGCACAGGTAAGGATGTTGCCCCATTTTTTCACAGCGCATCAACATGGTTGCCGTTCCGTCCGGCAGTATCTCCAGAGCGCATTCATTTGGCTCTTCTTCGGGTGAGTCGTATACTACCCTGATATCTCTCCATGATAAGCCGTCCTCGCTTTCAAACCAGTGCACGCCGTGTGTTTCATGGTAACCGGCGCAGTAGTGCCTGCATTTGTACCACTCTGGACGCCAGAGAACGTATTCTCCAGTACCCGTGTATGCACGCCAGGTTGTCCAGCGGTCACCGTCTTCTGTAAAAGCACATCCTGAAACACTTTTCATGGAATTATTGCCGGCTTGAAAACCTACCGCGAAGAGACGTTGACCATCGCTGTAAAGGTGCGCATCTCGCGTATCGCCGTCACCTCGGCATACCGCAACGGTATCCCATGTAATACCCTTGTCCCGGCTGCGCATGACTATCTGCCTTCCCTGGTCGTCATCCGCGTGCATGTCCCCCTGGCGGTAGGCAACATACAGATTCCCTTTGAACCAGCAGGCGCCCGTAAAAGCGTTGTGTCTCCGGTCATTGGTAATTCTCCGTATGCTCAGTATCTTCATTTCAGGCACCTCCCTTATGGAACTTATTTGAAGTTTTAATGCTCCATGACCTGTTTATTCGTTTTCGAGACTTAAGTGCTACGCGCTCGAAAAAATTTGGGCCTTCTATTACAAAGGACTTTTCCCCGGATGCATCATTATGAAGAATGAGTTCAATACTGTCACGATTGAATTCAAAGGATACAAGAATACCATTCTCCACTCGAAAACGCTCAACTTTGACACTTTTCCAGGGGAGAGATTCAACTCCCAGCGGTAAAACTTCAAGGGTATCTCCCTTCATTACCACGATTAATTCGCACAGAACAGTCAGAAAGACGCCATGGGCAGCCACGAACCAGTCCCTTGATGGCTCGCCGTGCAACCAGACGTATTCAGGCATCCCGCCATAAAAATTCGTATAACGGTTCGTCATGCGCAGATATTCATAAGCACGCCGATCGCCATTACGGGCCATTGCCCAGGCAAATATACCTTCAACCCAGGGAAAGGTTGCACACCGCATCCGCGAAGTCATTCCGATACCAAGTCCGTACGGTTCCCTGCATCCTTCCAGTGCGTAATCCAGGGCTTTCGGGAATACTTTGCTATCAGGGAAGTGAATGTACGCCAATATCGTTGCCCATGTTCCTGTATCAGCATTCTCGTACGGTAAAAAAATTCCGTTTTTTTTCAGTGAGTTCAAAATTTTCTCAATCGGTTTTTCAGCGTCAAGGATATCATCCGGAACCTTTTCTCCGAGCACTCCGGCCGCCAGTCTGGCAATCTGGATACCCTTCTTGATGCCGATGGCGGTCAATAATTCGTTCCGTTTTTTTGTATCGGATTCATCGGAGCTTATCAATTCCCTCAGGAAATATTTTCCACGCGAATCTTTTCGCATTGCGTAATCAATCAGGAAAAGCACGCTCTCCAAAATAATCCGGTAATTCTGCTTCAACAACTCCCTATCCTGTGTGTAAAGATAGTGTTCCCATACCATTAAGCCGGGGAGAATATTTGAATGTACCTGTTCTGAATGTCCGTGGGGTGTGCCATTATACTTGTACGTCCATTCAAAACGGGCACCGCGAACTTTGTAGTAATTTTTGGCAAAGCGTTTGCCATCGGGAAATACCTTCTGCCAGAAATTGATAATCTTTCCTGCCTCTTCAAGCCTGTTTGTACGGAGCAGTGCCGAATGTACATACCAGATATCCCAGTAGGTTCCCATTCCGTGACTGTTGGGATGCGCCAGTGCCGACACCGATGAACCGTTAGGATGAAGAGATGCTTTGCATACGTAAAGGGATGTATCAAACTGGTCAGTGATATCCGGTTCATCGCAGGTGAACGAAGACCTTTCTGAAAATTGCTTCCACGCGCGGATGTTGTTAGATTCAACATCTCTCCACCGCGCAGTCATGTAAAACGCGTGGATTCGCTCACATTCTCTTTTCCAGTCAGCCGCGTCGCGGTCATCGACAAGCGTTATGATCCTGGCGAAATCATTCCCTTTCCTCAATCTGTCAACTGTTATTCTGAGCAGATATTTTCCTTCCTGGAACGGCACAATCCAAGGATTTCCAACGATTTTGCGGATTCCCATCATCCCCTGCCCCCTGAACAAATCTTCCTTTTCTCCGTATTGATAGAGAAATGCAGGGATGCCGTCTTTGAGAAAACAGGTCAGGTTTTTCTCAGATTGAGGGATTATTGAATATGGCTTACCGGTATAGGAATGGTTATAGAACAACAGGAAAAAAAGCAACTCTCCTTTCTTTCCTGTAGATTTCAATATCTTGTATTTTTCAATCAGGGTATGGTCGTCAGTAAGAAAAGTCTCAATAAGCATTTCCAACTGGTACATGGAGATTTTTGTGTGCAAACGGCCAGTCAGAGGATCAAAATTCTGTGAAAAATCTCCGGCCTCAACCCGCCCTCTATCCGATTTGAACGCATAGTACGGTCTTGTAAGGGCAATCGGGTCGGATTGATTCGGCCTCCCTTTTTTATACCAGAAAGAACCATATCCTTTAATATGATCTTTAAACGCACAACTTCCGGTAATGTCCACCTGGCAAAAATCAACGCCGTTGGACAGGACGAGCGGTACGTAATATCCCCTTTGAATAAAAGGCGGTCGCTTGAAAAGATTCTTCTTTTTTATCATTCTGTATATTTCTATTGAACTCTGAATTTGGTTTCAGCCTTCATTCCGGTAGTAGGATACTCAACCTTCACGGTATATTCGCCGGGTATTTCGGAATAACTCACCGGGAGAGAAATCTTAAAATCTTTGCCTTCAAAGAGAAGATTATTCCTGTACCACTCGAGTTCCTTTCCGTCAGGGCCCGTTACTTCGACGTGAACAACCTGTGCCATATTGGCAATCTCTTCAGGAGTACCTCCGGCAAGTACCATCTCTCCCGAAATCATCATTACTTCAGACTGTTTTACCACCGGCTTATTCGGAACCAATTTTACTTCTACAGGATTTGCCGGAAGAAGCGCGAAGAACTTTGGATACATGTCCATATTCATATTGAAAGTATCCACATATCCGTAATACTTTGGTTCCCTCGCCTCCCAGACATGATATTTTTTATCCAGAATAACCGTCGTTTCATCCGGGGAGTTGCCTTCGCTGAGAGAATGTCTGACCATGCCCACGTATCTTGCCGAACCCTTGATATAGACTGGCATCAAGACGTCCCTTCTGGGCTTCCCGTTGCTGTCAATCATTTCAACTGGCGTGGTGACACCTGCATATTTCTTCAGTAGAGAAGCAATAATTTCAGAGCCGGCGTAGTTCCCCTTTTCCATCCTGGAAAGATAGAAATTTATTCCGTTTGGAAGATAAGCTGCGGCTCCTTTCCCGAACTCCACCACGTTGTCTCTGTCCGTAACAGGAAAGAGATCTGCAAGTCTGGGTTTCTCAAGTTTACGGCCGTGTTCTGAATAGGTTGCCGGGTCGTTATCCGCTATTACAAGTCCTCCTTCCCTGACAAAATCCCTTATGGCCCGGGCTTCGTCTTCGGACATACCCTTATTGTAAGGAAGAATCAATGCCTTGAATCCCCTGTTTTTAAGAGCCCCTGATATGACATCCTCCGGAGCTACAAAGGTTGCCCTCATTCTCAGTGACTTCATCAGGGCAACTGCATCAGTTACTGCACCTCCGTCATACGTAATGTTATAGAGCCATGAGCCGCTGAACCCGGATTTGGGTATGAAGAAACTATCACCCTCGCGGGGTATGAAAAGATTCCCCCCTTTATTGAACATCAGGCGTGATATATAGTGGTTGGGAAGACTCCAGAGGTAAGCTATGGGAACACGGTATGGTTTGGAAGTGTTTGCGAGTTTCCCGATACCCCTCTGAAGATAAAGAACCTCGTCGCTTATGTCCTTGAAAAAAGGCAATGGCTCGGAGTAATCAGGAGTAAAACACATTTCTCCGCCCAATGCCTCTATTCCGCCGCCTCGTTCCCAGTCGAATCCCCTGAACCCGGCGAATAGCATCTTCCACGGAAGTCTCTTACGTTCAATTGGTATCTCGAAGTCTGAATTCCACACAATAGCATTGGCGCCAAGAAGAAAACTGTTATCTCCTGAGAAAGATTGATGCAGTTCCTCCGCGGCGACAAGTTTCCACTCGTATCCCGGTCCACCGCCGCACTCCGCGGAAACGTACATTTTTCCACTGGTCATATGGTCGCGGTACCGGCTCAGGTCATGATGGTCATGGCCGTTGTATCCGGTGCGGACAGGATAATCCATGATACGGCGCATCATATCCGTCCAGTCTATGAAAAACTGGCTCCATACGCGCGAACGCATGAAATATCTGAAATCTACCCAACGGGGAAGCTGATTCTTCTCCGCCGCATCCTTCAGGAGAATTCCACGGACATCATCCCAGCTTTTAAAGTCACTTCCCCATTCAGCGTTGAGTGCGTTCAGGTCGCCCTTGAATTGTTCTTTACACCAATTCTGAAAGTTCTTCGTGCAGAGGGGACAGAAACAGGAAACTTCACGGCCGTCAAACTCTCCGGCGAGGTACTCCTCGCCCGTAAGATAATAATAGGGAGAACCGAATTTTGTAGATTCCCTGTAGAGATTAAAGCGTCCGTTAATCCAGTTGGCGTCAAACGACCAGGGCTGATAGGCAACGTATGGATATTCCTTGGGGTCGAGAGGGTTCCCCGTGTCAGCGATATAACGGGCCATCCGGCTCAACTCCGAAAGGCATGCTTCGCTGAATTCTTTACCGTCAGGCGCACCCTTGTCTCTCCATGCTCCGAGTTGCCCCATATGCTGGGTGTCAGAGATGCTCTGAAGGTGGAACCTCTCGTCAAGTTCATATTGATAGGTTCTGTGATAGATTAACTGGACATTATTGGCATTTATGCCGTAAGGTCTTATTACTTTTGAGTAAAGCTGTCCTCTCCAGTCATAACCCGGGGCGGGAGAAAATATCAGCGGCCACATGTACTCATCAAACGTCCAGTCTGGCAGTCCAACCCATTTCTTCAATGTATCAACCTCTCCGCCTTCATCGCTCACCGTGCAGTAGATATCCCAGAGCCGGCAGAGAGGAAGTTCTACGGGGATGGTGAATGTCCCGGTGATACGGTCTTCTGCGAGATTGACCGGTGTCCGGAATACAATTCTGTTCCATGTATCAACAGCTCTGACAGTTGCATTCTGCCCGGAGGAAAGCGGCTGGGCGAAGGTGACCCGCCCCTCAATTTTGTCGCCCTTATTATATTTCTCGTGGTCCGTTTCAATACGGGCAACCCTGAGGGAGTCCTCTACCCTGAAACTTCTCGAAGTGAAGCCAAGGACATTGTTTTTTCCATCAAGGATTCTGATATCCATTACGTATGTACCGCGAGGCAGTAAAGGAACAGGTAACTCATTTGCAGTCTCTTTATTCCCTGCCATGACGGCTGTCAATGTATCCTGCATTACTGCCTTTCCTTCGCTGTCGCGTATATTGCAGTCAAGTTTCAGGTTGTCTGCAGATTTGCCGGCAGAAGTCACCCGGATAATTGCTTTTGAATCAGGTATGTTTGAACGTGCGATTACTTTTGCCGGGGTCTTAAACTCAAGTCCCATGCTGTTCTTATATACAGGTTCTGCAAGACCTGTTCCCTTGGAATCCATCGAGACTTCAACGGTGTATCCAGTCTCTCTCTTTGCAGTCCATAGCACGGACCTGGAAAGGAGAGCGAAGAAGTAGTCATACATCACTTCATCATAGACAATTTCCGGAGCAAGAGCTCCACTGAAA
The DNA here is from genome assembly GCA_964403465.1 of uncultured bacterium. Taxonomy (GTDB): domain Bacteria; phylum Ratteibacteria; class UBA8468; order B48-G9; family JAFGKM01; genus JAFGKM01. The sequence goes on along the minus strand of CAYOFY010000004.1, from coordinate 12,275 downwards.
TAATCGAGGGTTACAATCCTCCCCTCTCCTTTTTTGGTGGCGGTCATATACAGAGGCTGTATTGCCGGAATCCCCTCAATTCTTGGGAGAGGAACCAGGTTCTTCATTTCCTCGCGGTTCATGAGGACTTTCAGCGGCATAATGTCCAATGGAACAGAATCCATAAGTGCTCCTGTTACCTCAGGAAATTGATTGGTACGGAAAAGCTGGTTGAATTGCGGATCTTCACCCGGAGTTTCTTCCTGCGAACCAAGCCCCTTCTTCAGCCTGTTTGGAGAAACATAAACAAGACCCGTCCCCGCTTCAACGCGTTGCAGAATTTCATCTTTTGCTTCGTTCGGTATTACTTCCCACGAAATACCGGCAATAATTATAACATCATATTCTTTTGTATGGTCAAGAAGTCTTTCCTTGACGATATTATCAAGAACAGCAGCGGCCTCGTTTGCGGGAATGGGTGTGGAAACAGGGCCATGGACATAACGGCCCTCACTCCATACGGTTTTACCGGAATTCATGATATAGCTGTATTCAAGGTCGAGCCGCTGTGCGAGTTCCACCACTTCACGGGAGATACTGTAAGGGATTATGAAAAGTACCCTGAGTTTCTCTCCCGGAAGAGGCTTGAGCCACCTGACGTGATAGGTTTCGAGTGTCCCCGGGAGTTTGTCGTATGGTTGGTTAGGGTCCCCGTAGCCGGGTACGGTCAGGGCGTGAGTCTGAAGAGGCATAATCAATATTGACAACGCAAAAAATGTGCAGCATGCAACCAGAATCCTATTGCAAATACAGGGTCTTGTGTTTTGCATGGTATTATCCTCCGAGTTCAACACAGCGTTTACGGTAATAGATATAATTTTGAAGGCTGACTTCAGCCGGGACTCCGTGGTCACATGTGGGAATATAGCCGCCACGTTTTCGCATGGTAGGTATGATGGCTTCGAGGTGTATGTCAATTGCTTCCTTGCCAGCCGCGAGCACGCGTTTGTCAATGCCTCCGGATATGACCAAATCTGGAAATGCTTTGCCTATTTCGACAACATTACAACCTGCTGCCACTTCAAAAGGAGCCATTGAATCCATACCGATCCCCTTCATGTAGATGGGAATGACAGAATTGGCAAATCCGTCCGTATCAACCTGCACGTAGAGATGCCGGGACCTGTCCAGCTGCCTGAGTTTCATGTTGCCAATTAACTGCTGGTAGTATGGAAAGAGGAATTCGCGTATCATGTCGGGAGAGATAAGCGGTCCGTGATTGTAACAAATGTCTTCGTCAATGCTGAGCAGGTCTATGGTGAAGTGTTTCTGATGAAGGGCTGTGACGCTATCGGACAGTTTAAGCCAGGTTTGCATGCAGTCGTGCACAAGTTTCGGGTTATCATAGAATGCGTACAGTACCTTTTCCGGTCCGAAGAGGCAACGAAGATACATGTAGGCGCCGGCTATTCCCTGAGCAAGCATCTTTCCCTCTGCCTCGGCTGGCTTGATTATTGAGAGCGCCTCGGGGAGGTAGTCAGAACGTCCCGGGGTTTCTGGGTTAAGGCGCCACTTTACATTTCCTTCCCATGTTTTCCAGTCTTTTACCGGGTGGTCAATATATTCTGGCATAAAACCATTGCGTCGCCCTTTGAAATACAGCACATGCCTGCCGGCGGAATCCTGTACTATTTCCGTATCTCCCCGTCTTGTATCAGTCTTTCCTCGAATGCAGGGAAAAAGGCCGGCTGGCAACCTCCCAGTCCGCAAACAGCAACATGTCCCGGCGGGTCATAATCAAAGATTTTCGCAAGGTCTGCATCTCTTGACAGTCCCTGATTATACCATTCTTCCAGACAGTAGTAACCAAATTCCTTTTTAAATAATGTAATTCCCGGCCTGATGGCATACGTGTCCCGCAGTTTACGGGCTGATTCACACATTTTGCAGGCATCAACCATTATGATTCCTTTCTCTTGCGGAAGTCTTGTTGTGTCCTTTTGTAACGGATTTGTCAGTGGTTACCATCCAGAATATTCTTTAGATTGGCTCTAAGAATCATTTGTGAGAATTTCAGGGCCGTTTCCTCATCATAACGGCCCGCAAGTATCTTTTCTTCCATGACTTCAACCACAATTTGCCTGACAATCTGCTGGTATCCGAACAGGTTATCAATAAAACCGAAATCACTGCCAAACGCGAGAATCTTGTTAGCCGGCACCATTTCCAGCCATTCACCAAGTATTCGCCTGGTCAGTGATTTTGATACGGATGCCATCCAGCACAGGTCTGCATAGACATTTCGGAACATGCTTGCCAGCACCGCCAGCTGGCCGTCATATGGATAACCGGCATGAAAAATATCTATGGCCGCATCGGGAAAGGTATCAATCAGGTTTTTCAGCAAGTATGGTTCGCCGGCTTTGTAGGACTGCATGCCGGCATGAATCTGAATTATCATGTTATGTTTCGCGCCCTGAAAAATGAAGCGATAGACAACTGCGTCTATGAACGGCCGGTGCAACCTGGTGCTTTCTTCGATGCGAGGGGGGAGAAGCTCAAAGGAGCGTTTTATTTCGGGAACCTCCCATTTTTGAAAATTCAGATTAAGCTGCCAGACAGCCAGTGGGAGTTTTATCCCTTTTACTCCTTTTGCTGCGAGGCGGTTGACAAATTCATCTATGTATTGAAAAACTTTTTCTATGCTGTAAAGTTCCCTCTTAAGATAATAGTCTCTGGCAAACCACTCCACGTTTATTCTGTAAATCAATCCGAAGAGATTTCGGTCATAGTTGGAAAATTCCTCTTCGGAATTCCCGGATAGACTGTCAACCAAGGCATATTCCACACCTGACATTTTCATCATTGTTCGGTAATGTCCGGGCACCTGTAATTTGCGCATCCTTTCACCTATGCGTATATAGGTATTTTTATTTAACCCTGCAAGTCCGTATAAGTCACGTATGACAATCTCGTTCAAATTGAAATAGTCAAGATTACTCAGCCGGCTAAGATAAGGTTTGAAAATTTTCCATTTTTCGGATTCAGAAACTTCTTCACTCAAGAGTTGTCCTCTTTCTCCATTGCCCAATCCTGAACCGGAAAGAGCCAGTATTATATAGTTGAAAAGAGCTGAGAAATCCAGCCGTTTTGTCAGGTAATTCTCTTCGGAACAAAAATGCTCGTGGCTGCTGAAGATGGAAATTTTGTTAATTTCATCTGTCAGCCTTTTTCTCAGCAGGCTACTTGCGGATTTTTTCCTGGCTTTTTTCATTTTGAGAACTCTGCCTATTGCATTAATCCTTCCTAACCACCTTCAGCAAACAGATACCCCTCTCTTTATCAATAATGTTCTCTTCATAAGCAAAACCATATTTTTCTATTATTTTTTTGTAGAGAATACAATGCTCGCAGTAATGAGGGTATTTAACAGCCTTGCTCTTGTTCAAAAGTCCAACGGAAGGACATTTTTTCATGTAAATCTCAAAGCAGTTTTCTCCGACACTCATCTGGTATTCGGCTTTTTCCTCGGTAAGCGTATGGGTCCAGTACTCAGCCATGCCTGCTATACCTTTTTCCCTTACCAGGTTTTCAAGGTTCTGCAGGAAATTATCCGAGATATATTCCCAGAAATCAATTACAGAATCTTTTCCATACTTTTCATGAAGAAATTTGAAGAGTTCATTATAGGCAAGTATAAACTCTGTACAGGAAATCATGTTATTTTCTCCCTTGTCCCGAACTCTCCCGTACATTCATTCACGGTGAGGGATATAGATTTATCGTTTTGTTCTTTTGAATATCTGGCTGCATCTTCCCTTGCTCTGTTCCGACAGAACTTCTGATTCTAAACCCGTCTTTTCTGCAATAGTCTTGTTTATAATTCTGCACTGTAAACAGAAATCCTCATAAACAGGGTACCCTGTCTCTTTCATGTGACTAATAGCCGGACATCGGGAAACAACCAATCTTATTTCTCTGTCATCTTTTCTATCTATTTCAAACTCCGCTTCTTCCAGGGAAAAAATCCTGTTCCAGTACCTTTCAAGTGCTGCAAGACCTTCTTTTTCAATGTTATCGATCAATTCCCGGTAAATATTAACGCCGCATATTTTCAGGTACTCTTCCAGACTATCCTTGTCATATTTTTCTGCAAGATATTTGAAGCCCACGCTCAGAGCTCCGTGAAAGTCCTTGTGAATTTTTTCCGCCATTACTTTTCCTTTTTTCTGCATCATGTTTACAAAAGATATTCCGGGAAATTGCGTTTCCACTCATTATAGAAATTCTTTTCTGCGGTTTCTGGGAGAGCCTTTGTTAATGGCCCTCTTGCGTAACCTGCGTCTATGCCCCTGAACTTCAGCGCGGTCTTCCATGCTTCCGTGCTACCGTATTTCTTGAGGAGGGACACCGCGATCGTCACCCGCTTCTGCAATTCCATCGCTTTTTTAATATCACCGGCAATAAAACTCTTGTATATTTCTGTAAAAATTTCTGGCAGGACGTTTTGCGTGGAACCTATGGAACCCACAACCCCCATTATCAGGGCAGGAAGGAACATCTCATCAGGGCCGGAAAATGCAAGCCATTTACCATGTGCTTTAATCAGGATGTCCTGCAGGATATACATGTCCGGGTTTGTATATTTGAGTCCGATGATATTTCTTATGTCAAGGAATTTGAGTATATCCTCGTTTGAAAGGGTTATGCCGGTTGTTGCAGGTATATAGTAAATCAGGAAAGGAAGAGAGGTGCTTTCAGCCACTGTTTTATAGTAGTTGAAAATTTCTTTAAACCCTATTCTGTAGTAGATTGGAGGAATTGAAGATACAGCGTCGAGTTTCATCTTTTCGGCGTGCCTTGCAAGTTCCACAGCATTCCTGGTGTTCAAACTGCCGCCTATATGTGCTATAAGGCGCAGTTTGCCGCCAACTTCTTCCCTTACTGTTTCAACCACTCGTTTTCTTTCTTCCACGTCCATTGAAAGACCTTCTCCTGTTCCTCCGCAGATATAAAGGCCGTCCAGCTTTTTTGATATAAGAAACCTCACAAGTTTTTTTAAACGGGTTTCGCATACCATCCCCTCTTTATTGAAAGGCGTCAACAGCGCAGCATAGACTCCATAAAATTTTCTTTCCACTTTTTTCTCCTCTATATTTCGCGTAACTCTACTCTTCTTTTCTCTTCGCGCGATTTTATTCCTGCAATTATCACTTTTGATATCTCCACCGTTTCCTGGTAGGGATATGGATATTTTCTCGTATCAATGAATTTTATGAACGTCTCCATCTGCTTTTTGAACATATGAAAGGTGTCTTTATCCTGTATGGTATACGTTTTGTCAGCGGTTATTATGTCATAACCTGTGATTTTCATATTGTATATGTTTTCAATAACCGCCTTCCTCTCATCCACATATTCAAGGTAGACTACGTTTGTCTTTTTATCTCCGAGGTTGAAAACGCTTTTGATGCCCGGACCAAGGATTTTATACAGGCCTTCCATTGCATGAACGCCGTAGGTTTCCCATAACTTGTTCATTGTGCACCTGACGAACTCTATATTGTCCTTATTGTTTTCTGAAAAATTTTCAATATCTCTTGAATACCTTACGCTGGATGATGAAAGAACCGGCTTGTTATTTCTAAGATATTTTATGAATTCCTTGAGGTCATTTTCATTATCGGTCAGGGGTTTGTCTATGAATACCGGTATATTTTTTTCAATAAAGGGTTTTGCGATCTTGAGATGTCTCTTTCCAATATCTGTAGTTATAACGACACCGTCAACCTTGCCCATGGCATCCTCAGGACGGTCGAGCACTGTTTCTATATAGGACGTTTTTGCGACATATTCGGCATAATTTTTGTCCTCGGTCCAGACGTAAGATACCTGTGCTCCCTTGATACCCAGATTTTCAGGTGGTTGCTTGGCAAGATATTCAGGTATCACCGGATACCCGCAGTTTTCCATCTTTTCCCTGTCATACCTTCCGTTGATTATCGCGCTCCATGAGAATATATGACCGTTACCTTCATTTGTGCCTATAAAAACCAGTTTCTTCATTTATCCCGAACCCTCCTTTGATTTGCTCGCGTAGTGAGGGATTTTGATTTTGCCTTTACATTTAAAAGGAATTCCAGGTTGACTGCAGCTTCTTCAACAGTTGTAATTGTATTGTTCTTCCCTTCAAGCAAATTGAGGAAATTTTTTGCCTGGTTAACATAGAAATCCGGTATCTCGTTCTCAAAACATGCCAGTTCATCCCACCTTCCCGTATCATCGCCGCTGTAGGTTATGCAGGACTTGGTTCTGCTGTCCATTATATAACGGAGATTGGCGTTTTCTCCTGTGAATTCAATGAGTGTAGTATATGGTTTTTGAAAGACATTATTGGAAATAGTGACCAGACTTTCCCCGAACCTGGCGCTTATTGCGGCGCAATCCTCAGTTTCAATGGCATCGCCAAAAACAAGGTTATCGTAAAGACAACAGCCGTCCGAAGGTTTTCCGAGGTACCACTGTGCAAGGTCAACCATATGCGACACAGAATCGAGTATACATCCGCCTCCCATGGATTTTCTGGCAAAATAAATCTCCCTGTAGTCGGGCCTGTATTTTCTATAATCTCCGCCACCGGTAAAGACAGCCATTTTAGGAAGCACCTTTTTTTCTTTTAGAAGCTCTCCGAGACGTATGTATGACGGGATACTCCGGCGTGTGAATCCAACGGCGCATTTAACGTTGTTTTTTTCAATTATATTAAGCAGTTTATCCAGACCGTCCATGGTAACTGAAAGCGGTTTCTCCAGGAGAAAAGGCACGTGCCTTTCAGCGCACTGGAGAGCCATGGGTATGTGAAAGTTTGCCGGGGTGGCAATAAGAATTGCGTCAAAGCTCTCAAGAGCAGTACTGTAGAAATCTTCAAAGATACTCTCAATTTCAGGATATTCCTTTTTTACCTTGCCGGTTTTTGTCCGATCTACGTCGCATATGGATACAGAAAAAGAGCCGGCCTTCAGAAAACCGTCCACATGCTTTCTTCCTATTCCACCGGCTCCCACTATGAGTATTTTCTTGGATTTTCCACCCGGTGTTTTCATAATGAAAATCCCAATTTCAAATAATCCTCTCTTAATTTAATGAAGGTATTCCTTAAAGAAATCAGGTCGGAACCGTTTGAAATAAATAGGTACCCGATGTCCAGCAGTCTTTTCGTATACTCGGGTGAACGTCCCGGGGTGCCTGCTATCTTCCCGTATTTATTACAGATCTTGCCCATCTTCTCAAGAATCTTCCATATCTCTTTGTTTTCTTTCGCAGGCGGAAGACCCATGCTGTGTGAAAGGTCACCCGGGCCCAGAAAAAGAATGTCAAAGTTATCCAGCTGTGCTATATCTTCCATCATCGGCAGGACTTCCGGGTCTTCAATCTGCAGGGCAAGAAAATTTTCCTTGTTTGAAAAAGCGAGATAATCATCCATGGTATCAAGAGCCCAGTTTGCATCCACGTTGACTCCATCGAGTGCTCTCCTCCCCCGCGGATAAAATCTCGCCGACCTTATCCAGAACTTTGCTTCGTCAACTGAGAGTATATGGGGAACCATTATTCCCTTTGCGCCCATCTCAAAGGGCTTTATTGCAGAAGGATAACCTGCCTTTGCAATACGCACCATTGCGTCCATATTCGTCAGCCTTGCCGCACGTATCATGTTCGCAAGAGTTTCGGGATTCTGCCAGAGATGTTCATTGCACAGCCATATGCAGTCAAAGCCGATTGAACCCACCATTTCTACAATTGACGGGTCATTGAAATTTACCTTTGTACACAGGACAGGTTTTCCAGCCCTCAGTTTTTTCAGTACCTTGCTCTTAAACATCAGTCCCCCTATTTTTTCATTTAGCGGATAGGCCTCCATCCATCATAATGTTTTCGCCTGTTATGTACGGACCGGCATCTGATGCCAGGAAAACCACAATCCCTTTTATATCTTCGCGATTGGCCATCCTTCCAAGAAAAGTTTTCTTATTGTATCTTTCCACGAATTTCGGGTCCTGGTTATTGAAGAGCCCGCCGGGGGAGATGCAGTTTACCCTGATGTTATAGGGCCCGAGAAGAGCGGCGTAGTATCTTGTGAGGTTGATTATCCCTGCCCTGTGAAAATAGTAATCGGGTGCGCCTCCGCTCATCTCTGTTCCCTCGTAAAGCGAAAGGTCGGTTCCCAGAACACCGTATATTGACGAGATGTTGATTATGGCACCGGATTTTCTCTTTTTCATCTCTTCGGCAAAGATTCTTGTAACGTTTACCACACCTGTTGCATTGACCTTCATTGAAAGTTCAAAGTCTTCTATTGCGTCAGGGGATTTCATCGGTCTTAAAACGGCATTATTTACCAGGATGTCTATTCTTGACTGTTCCGTAAGAATCTTTTCTTTCAGCCGGATAATACTTTCAGTGTCCGTCTGGTCCAGTTTCTTTCCCATGACGTTGTATCCCTTCTTTTGCAACTCACCGGCAAGCTTCCTGCAGTTCTCAAGGTTCCTTGATGCAATATAAACTATGGCGTTTGCCTCAGCCAGTCCTTCCACTATGCAACTGCCGTATAAACCAGCTCCCCCGGTAACAATAGCAACCTTCCCTTTCAGTGAAAACTTTTCCAGTATCCCCATTATGTTTCTCTCCCCAGAGTTAAGTTAGACGTCTGAAACCTGTATGTGCAACAGGTCCTTCAAGCAGCTTGCTCACACATCTCTTATCAATTGCTCTTTTAATCGTTTTGAAAACTTCGCCGGTTGTTTTGAGGTACATCTTAACATATTTTTCTTTATGACTGTAGGAAACATAAACACTATCCCTTGCAAGAAATCCTCTCTTAAGCATCTCCTGCGTAAACAAAGTCATAATCTCCCTGGGATTTTGATAGTCAAAGGAAAAATGTGTAAGTGGGGAGATACCCGAAGTTTTGATTTTAATACCGGATTTTTTGGCCAGTTCCTGCCAGCCGGAGGTTATCATATCCCCTGTTCTGACAAGGTGCCGCGGAACATTCTCTTCTTTCATCTTCTTGATTGTTGCCAGGGCAGCAGCCGGACCTATCCTTTCCGTCCAGTATGTGCTGCTTATGAAACTTTCTTCCGCCTTATCCATGACGGAAGATTTTCCTACAACGGCACCCATCGGATACCCGTTGCTGATGGCTTTCGCATAGACAGTTATGTCCGGCTCGACGCCAAGCAGCTGGTGTGCCCCTCCCACGTTCAAGCGGAAACCGCTTGTTATCTCGTCGAATATAAGAACCGCGTTGTGTTTATTGGCAAGAGCGCGTACCTTATTCAGGAAGCCGTCTTCTGGATAATAGTTACGTAATGGCTCCATTACTATAACACCGATTTCATTATTCCTCATTATAGATTCAAGTTCTTCAACGTTATTGTAAGTAAAAGGGAATGTCGTTCCACGCAGCCCTCTGGGAACCCCGAGCGGTTTTAATCCCGGGAGAAGATGTCCATCAAGATTTCTGTCTTCGGCTAAATTAGCAGACAGGTACCAGTCGTGCCATCCGTGATACCCGCAGAAGGCGATCCTGTCTTTTCCAGAAAAAGCCCGCGCTATTCTTATTGCAACAGTCATGACTTCTCCGCCTGTTCTTGCATATCGGACCTTGCCTGCCCATGGATGCATCTTCAGAAGAACATCCGCAAGTTCAATCTCCTCCGGACAGTTCAGTGTGCACATGCTCCCGTTGTCAATGGCGTTTTTGACCGCTTTGTTCACGTCGGGGTCTGCATATCCAAGGATGCAGCTTCCGACCCCCATGATACTGAAATCAAGGAATCTATTTCCGTCAAGGTCCCATACCTCTATCCCTTTTGCCTTCTTGTAGTAAGAAGGCCACTGTTCAGGGAGAAACTGTTCGGAATTCTTTGATAGCAGCTGAGACCCGCCCGGTATAATCTTCTTTGCTTTTTTCCACAATGCCTTGCCCCTTTTAACTCTCATTTGACCCTCCATTATTTTGATCTCCGGAGTTTTGAGCAGTTTCGTAAATTTTCCAGATATTTTCGGGGGGAGTATCCGCCTGGATTGCATGTGCCGGCGCGACGATATAGCCCCCGTCATTTCCGAGAACATGGATCAGCCTGGTCACCTCTTTTTCAACATCCTCCGGAGTTCCGAACGGCAGCAGTTCCTGGACATCTATACCCCCGTGAAAAACGAGCTTTCTGCCGAAATTCTTTTTCAGTTTTTCTGGTTCCATCCCAACGGCTTTCGGCTGTACGGGGTCAAGTATATCCAGCCCCATCTCTATTAAATCTGCTATTACGGGAACAATACTTCCGCATGAGTGATAAAAAGTAATCAGTCCCATATCCTTGAACGTCCCTATCAACTTTGTGCTGTATGGCTTTATATGCTTTCTCCATAAATCAGGGGAGAGCATCATCCCGCGCTGTGTTCCTATGTCTCCTCCGCTTCCTATTATGGTAATCTGCCCGTCGGATGCCTCTATCGCCCGGAGGGCTCGTTTCAGGTAGAAATCCGTCACGTGCGCACTTATCTCTTCGGCTATCTCCGGACATTCAACCAGGTCCAGAAGGAACCTTTCCAGTCCGCGCATATACCATGGTGACTCAAAAGAGCCGCCGGCAAAAAACATGATTGCATATTTCTCTTCCCTGTTTATCCTGGAGATTTGCTCTTTCAGATGCGAGAAATCAAACCAGTCCAGGCTGGGCCAATTGTAGTTTTTTATGTCTCTTACCGTTTTTGCATTTGCCAAGGGATGATATGAAATTTCGTTGTAGGTGCCGCTTTGATTTTTTTTCGGCTCCCAGACCACTCCGAATATGTCTTTCCCGGGCGCGCTGTTTATTGCAGCTCCCGGGATTAACTCTTTGGGACCATTGTATCTTCCGGCCACACTGCGGATGTCAACACCCAGTTTCTTAAGCAATTCTTCATCCTGCTGAACAGAAAGATATTTTTTTATAGAAGCATGGGCTTCGGGAGTGGCATTGTAGTTTATCGGAAGACGGTCGGAGCGCCTGTGCTTCACCGCGTTGATTATTCTTTCATATGGTTGCATTTTGCTCTCCTATTCTTATTCTCGCCCACCTTACATCCGTGAAGTCTGTTTCTGGACCGGCGTAAAATAGCACAAGGATATCTCCGCTCGGAAGGGAGGCAGTAACAGGCAGTCCCAGAGAGAATTTTTCCATCTCCGCCCAGGTATCCTGCACAGACTTCTGCTTTTTTGACTGGCTCACGGTTCTTAACTGATATACCGTATATTCGGTCTGGCCGGAGAAACTCCTTCCGTAATCCGGACTTACCCTCATCTTTATTTCAGGAGAACCTGAACGGTCAACATATACCATTACAACCCTTCCGTCAGGCAAAGATATTGGGCGTGCCGGCTGGACGGAAACCCCTGTATCCCATATCTCCGACCATGTCCTGCCGTTATCCATGGATTCCCTTCCATGGATACTGAGATAGCGGGATTCAATGTAGTCATAAGTCCAGAAAAGGTTCAATATCCTGCCATCCTCTAAAATTCCGGGCCTCTGGTCCCAGTAGAATATCTTATTCCCAGGGTCTTTTGCGGCAAGTACATGTTCGGGCCATGTTTTTCCCCTATCCTTTGAAAACATGAATACTGCGGCATGATGCCAGGCGGATGTGTCATAATAATGCTTGTTAAGTTCAAACTGGCACGCTAATTCTCCATTCTGTAAGGCCAGAACCGGACCCGTAAGGGCAACAGGAATGTTAAAAGGAGAAGTATCCATAAGTTTGGGCTCAAACCATGTCTGACCGTCATCCGGTGACTCGGAAAAAAACACTCTGGTGTCAAGTATCCCTTCTGTTTCAGGATTGAAGAAAGGCAGTTCTGGATTTGAATGGTCAACCCAGCATAATGCTGCAAGAACATTTTTACCTCCGAGAGAAGTGAGGTAGGCACTCCTGAAAAGGCCCTGTTTTGACCCAACTCTCTGCGGAGCAAACGGGCTGGAAGATTTGGACCATGTTTTTCCGTTGTTGTCCGACCATGAGAGAAGGACATGCTGTCCTTTTGTTCCGGCCTTGGTGGGGGCAGCCCTGCAGCTTGCAAGCCATCTGCCGGAAGGCAGTACGCAGATATCGGCAAAAGCACAACTCTGCCGGTCTGTATTTCTCTCTCCGCGAAAAGCAAACCCGCCGTTGATTAGTAGAGCAGACATTTTTCTATCTCCCAAATCCCCCTTCAATTCCCCCTTTGACAAAGGGGGACACAGGGGGATTTTTCATGT
>CAYOFY010000003.1:43470-45240 GCA_964403465.1 uncultured bacterium | reverse complement strand
GAGATAGCCAAGGTTGAAAGGGAAGAATCCGACGAGTACTTCCGGAGCAGCGTTCTACCCGTGCTTTTCCACGTGCACCTTTCCGTCATGAAAATGCTTCATCCTTTTATCCCGTTCATAACTGAAAAGATATGGCAGATTTTTGCCGGATACTGCGCCATGGAAGCGGAAAGCATAGTAGTCAGCAACTGGCCGGTTCCGGGTACCCTCTGCAAGGCATCGGATGCAGGACGGCAGAGAAGAAAGATTGAGGATATCATGGAGTTGGTGACAACAATAAGGGACGTGAAAACAAGGTTTGGAATTCCGGTGGTAAAGCCGATTGACTGCCTTTTTGAAAAGAAACCCGCAGGTCTTGAAGCTGCCATAATATCAAGACTGGCAGGTGTGGGAAATATGTTCCCATATGACGGAAAGGCCGGTGGCCCGAATATCCTTGTCAGGAATCTCAAGCAGGGTAGACTGGGAATGTCCTTTGAAGGTATAATAGACATCTCAAAAGAGATAGATAAACTCCGGAAAGAGCGCGACAGGATGAAGGGATATCTTGTAAAGATTGACGGCAGACTTGGCAGCGAAGAATTTATTGAAAAGGCGCCTGCAGAGGTCAAAGAGAAAGAGCGGGAAAAGAAAAGGCAGATTGAAGAGTCACTGAGAAATCTGGAAAAAGACCTTGATTTCTTGCAGGAGAAAGGAGAAAAAAATGGAAGCATTTGTTGAACTTGCCGGTAAACAGGTGAAGGTCAAGGAAGGAATGGAATTATCCGTATTGCGTATCAAGGATAAGAAAGCGGGAGACAAGATAAAGTTGACGCCACTGTGCTGCGTGGACGGAAATGATATCATTGTTGACAAGAAGGAATTGAAAAACATCAAGGTTATATGTGATATCGTCGGTGAAAAAAAAGGTGAAAAACTATATTCTTTCAAGAAGAAGCCCAAAACCGGCTACAAGAGAGGGTGTGGTTACAGGGACAGTCTCACGGTATTGAAGGTTGCGGAAATAACCAAAAAGTGAAGAGCGTAAAAGAGGTTGCCGGACAAACCTTTGCCGGCAGGAAGGCAATCATTGTAGGTTTCAGGGAAAGAAGAGATTATGAAACTGAAGAATCTGTAAGAGAACTGGAATTTCTGTGCAAAACCCTGAAGTTGAAACTCGCAAGAAACTTTATCTACAAGCCCGACCTCATTCACCCTGCGACATATATCGGAAAAGGCCGCCTTCAGGAAATAAAAGAATATTCCGACAGGGAGACCCCGAATTTCGTGATTTTCGGCAACGAACTTAACCCGGTTCAGCAGAGGAATATTGAGGATTTTCTGAAGGTCAGGGTGATAGACAGAACCGAACTCATTCTCCATATATTCGGCGAGCATGCGAAATCAAAGGAGGGCAAGATACAGGTTGAACTTGCCCAGCTTCATTATCTCCTGCCGAGACTGACAGGATACGGGATATCACTTTCCAGGATAGGAGGGGGACTGGGAACGAGAGGCCCCGGAGAAATGAAACTGGAAGTCTACAGGAGAAGGATAAAGGAAAAGATTCACCGGCTGAAGAAAGAAATGGAGGACATAGAACGCCACAGGGAGATAATAAGAGATTCAAGAAAAAGAAAGAACTTCCCTTCAGTTACAGTCATAGGTTATACCAATGTTGGCAAGAGCAGTCTTATCAACAGGTTGAGTTCTTCCGAACTGTATGTCGCAAATAAACTTTTTTCAACGCTTGACCCGGCAACGAGGGCTGTCTATCTTGGTGATAACAAG
>CAYOFY010000003.1:33154-43370 GCA_964403465.1 uncultured bacterium | reverse complement strand
AGGAAAACAATATATGAAAATGCAGTTGCATCCCGATGATGAACAGAAGATACGGGAAATAAGGAACATCATAGACAGGGGAAGCGCGTTTCTGATAACAACACACCGCAACGTTGATGGTGATGCAATCGGGAGCGAGCTGGCGCTTTACAGCATGTTGAAAAGACTGGGCAAGGAAGCAAGAATACTAAACCCGGACAGGACCCCTGCAATATATAATTTCCTTCCTTACTCCGGCAGAGTTGACATCGGAAACACAGAGTTGTCCATGATGCCGGATGTCAGCATAGTCATTGACTGTGGCTCTGCCGACAGGACGGGAAAGATTTTCGATCTGGTGAAAAGAGCGCCCGTCATAGTGAACATAGACCACCATTTTTCAAACCCGGGTTTTGCCCACCTGAACTGGATTAACCACCGTTTTTCGGCGACGGGCGAGATGGTGTATTTTATTATCTCCACCGCCGGCAAGATGCCCAGGAAAGAGGCGACCTGTCTCTATACGGCCATTCTTACGGATACGGGCAGTTTTCTACACAACATAAGTCCCTATACCATGACTGTTGTCAAGCACCTGATGGACTGCGGAGCCGAGCCAGAAAGGATTGCAAACAAGGTGTACATGGAAAGGCCCTTGAAGTCAATAAGACTTCTTTCAATGTGTCTGAACAACCTTCAGTTTGAAAGAAGGAAAAGGGTCTGCTGGATGAAGGTTGACAGGGAGATGTACCGTCTTACGAAGACAGATGAAGAAGACACGGAAGGATTCATAGATGTTCTTGCGAGGGTCAAAGAGGCCAGGGTCGTCTTCTTTGCCAAGGAAGGAGATGTTGTCAAGGTAAGTCTGAGAAGCAAGGGCAGATTTGACGTTGAAAAAATAGCCGCCAAGTTCGGTGGCGGAGGTCATAAGAAAGCGGCAGGCTGTTATTTCAGAAACATCACGGTTGAACATGCCATACAGAAGGTGCTCGAAGAGATATACAGGCAATGAACGGAATAGTAATCGTGAATAAACCCGGAGGGATTACTTCCTATGATGTGATAAGGTTTTTCAAAAGGACCTTCAGGCTGAAAGATAAGATAGGGCATGCCGGAACGCTTGACCCGCTTGCAAGCGGAGTGCTCATAGTCTGCATTGGAAGCGCCACCAGGATAAGTTCAATATTCATGAGAATGGAGAAGGGATACGAGGCTCGCCTGTTGCTGGGAGTGAGCACTGACACTGACGACATAGACGGAGAGATTACAGAAGAGAAAGACGTGCATGTAACCGCTGAAAAAATAAGGGAGGTTGTTTCCTCTTTCAAGGGAAAAATCAAACAGGTTCCTCCTGTCGTCTCTGCAATCAAGCATAAGGGGAGTCCGCTCTATAAATTGCACAGGAAGGGTGTTGCTGTATCCCCTGTACCGAGAGATGTGATGATTGACGAGATAGAGGTAACCGGCATTGAACTTCCTTACGTGAATTTCCGTGTGGTATGTTCAAAGGGAACCTACGTAAGAGCGTTATGCAGGGATATAGGGAATAAACTGGGATGCGGCGGGACCCAGGTTGAATTAAAAAGGACAAGGGTAGGGGATTACAGGATATCAGAGAGTTTCACTCTGGAGGACATAGAAGAAAGAGGGCTGGCAAACTGCCTTATCCCTGTAAGCGTCATAAAACATTAGAAGCGGCGCAAAATCAAAATCCCTCATTATGAGGGTATATCAGGGAGAATTCGGGATAAATGGAAAACGGACTTCAGGTAAGCGTTTCCGGCGTAAGGGGGATGTACCCGGATTTTCTCACTTCCTCAGTGGCCAATATGTTCGGCGTTGCATTCGGCAGTTATACAAAAGAAAAAAGAGTTCTTGTCTGCCGTGATACGAGAGCAAGCGGGGAGTCTTTGAAAGAGGCGGTTATAACAGGACTACTCTGCACGGGGAAGGATGTTCTTGACCTTGGTATTGCCGCAACGCCGGAACTATCATATGTGATCGAAAAGATAGAAAAAGCGCCCGGTGTGGTTATAAC
The DNA here is from genome assembly GCA_964403465.1 of uncultured bacterium. Classification (GTDB taxonomy): domain Bacteria; phylum Ratteibacteria; class UBA8468; order B48-G9; family JAFGKM01; genus JAFGKM01. The sequence continues at coordinate 41,353 of CAYOFY010000003.1, read as the reverse complement.
TGCAAGTCACAATCCCTCTGAATACAATGGCATAAAATTTTTCTCGGAAAAGGGGGTGTATCTCAATTCCGGGGAGTGCAGAAAACTTCTGAACATTTATGATAAAAAATCTTTCAATATTGCAGAAAATCCGGGCTTTGTCTTTTTCCGTAAGTATACAGATGAATACTTCAGCGGCATATATGGAACGGTTGACGTGGAAAGGATAAAAAAAAGAAAATTCAGGGTCGTTGTTGACGTTTGCCAGGGGGTGGGGGGGCTCCTGTCGGAGCGCTTTCTGGAGGGTCTTGGGTGCGATGTTACAGTTATCAATAGGGAACCCGCGGGCCTTTTTTCACACAACCCCGAACCGCTTGCTGAAAATCTTCATCAATTGGCCGATAGGGTTGTTGCGGAAAAGGCTGACGTGGGTTTCGCACAGGACCCGGACTGCGACCGCCTTGCGATAGTATGTGATGACGGCAGGATACCGGGAGAAGAGATGACGGTGGTGCTCTGCATCAGGAATTTCCTTGAAAAGAAGAAGGGGCCGGTTGTTGTAAATCTGTCCACAACTTCTCTGGTGGACGAGGTTGCCAGGGATTTCAGGGTGGACGTTTACAGGACAAAGATAGGCGAGATTAATGTTGTAGAAGAGATGAAGAAGGTTTGTTCCGTCATTGGAGGGGAGGGTAACGGAGGTGTTATATGTCCCGACGTCCATTACGGAAGGGATAGTTTCGTTGGCATGGCCCTGATACTTGAGTATGCCGCAAGAAGGCATGAAACGCTTTCCGGGATAACGAAGGAATTGCCGCAGTATTACATGCTCAAGAAAAAAATTATGATTCGTGATAGGCAAACTCATACCATGATTGAAAGGTTAAAAAAAGAATATGGCGAGAAAGAAAATGTTGACCTTGCCGACGGTATCAAGATAATAAGACAGGACGGATGGATTCACATAAGGCCTTCCGGAACCGAGCCCGTCTTGAGGATCTATGCGGAGGGGAAAACGAAGGAGATAGCCGAGAAATATCTTTCAGAATTCACATGCCTGTTTCACTGAATCCGGGATATATTCATCCGCCGGGTCATTTCCCATAAAACTTTTCTATGCATCTTACCGCATCTTGGGGTTCGTCAACGATGCTAAAGATTTTAAGGTCTTTTCCGTCTATATATCCGTTGGACAGAAGATATTTCTTTATCCATGCCGCAAGCCCGTTCCAGTATTCTCTGCCCACAAGAACAACAGGAAATCTGTGTATCCTTTCCGTCTGGATGAGCGTCATTGTCTCGGCAAATTCATCAAGGGTTCCAAATCCGCCAGGGAATATGATAAAACCTTTGGCATATTTAACAAACATGACCTTCCTTGTGAAAAAATATCTGCAAGAAATAAGCTTTCTTATGTAACGGTTTGGTTTCTGTTCATGAGGGAGTTCAATATTTACGCCGATTGAATCTCCCTTTGCCAGCATTGCTCCCCTGTTTGCGGCCTCCATAATACCCGGTCCGCCACCTGTTATAACCGAATATCCTTTTTTCGCGAGAAGTTTTCCTGTTTCAAGGGCTTTTTTGTACAGAACATCGTCCTCCCTGATTCTGGACGAACCCCAGATTGTCACGGCATTCCTGGTTTTTTCCAGGGTTTCAAAACCCTCGACAAACTCCGCCATTATGCGAAATATCCTCCATACATCTGAATCGTGTCTCAGATTATCAGGCATTTCACTTCTCTCCTGTATTGTCAGCCGGCTCAACTATCAATACCAATCCGTCGTATCCCCTGACTGTAACCGCGGTTCCGGCTGGAATTTCCACGCTATTGCTGCGCGCTTTCCAGTATTCTCCCTGAATGAAAATCATTCCTTCGGGAGACAGGGGTTTGACAGTCTTGCCCTTTTCCCCGAGGAGTCCCTCTTTCCCCGTGGTAATCTTACGTTTCTTGGTTTTCAGGGCAAACCATATTGCAAACCATAGAATGATACCAACCGTGAGGGTGGAAATGATTATTAACGCACCCGGCACTCTTGGCCCCTCAGCTGGTCGGAAAAGGAAAAAGGAACCTAACATAAGCGTTATTATACCAGATATAATAAACAATCCAAAGGACGGAGTCACCGCTTCTATTGCGAAGAAAATCAGACTTACGAAAATTAAGAGGATGCCGGTCATGTTTATGGGTAGCGTATGCAACCCGAAGAATGCGAGAATAAGCGATATGGTGCCCACGATACCGGGGATTCCCATCCCCGGATGGTAGAGCTCTACCATTATACCGAGGGTTCCTATCATCAGCAATATATAAGCGATGTTCGGGTCGGAAATGATTTTCAAAATCCGTTCCCTGAAACTTTCCCCGGGAGTCAGCAATCTGGCGTTCCGTGTGGACAATGTCTTCTGACCGCCATCCATTTTTACGGTTTTTCCGTCGAGCATGGTCAGAAGTTGCTCAATATTATCTGCTATCAAATCTATCACGTTCGCGTCAAGAGCTTCCTTTTCCGTTGAGGATATGCTTTCGCGTACGGATCTCTCCGCCCATTCGGTATTTCTACCGCGGTAGGTTGCAATACTCTTTAAAAAACTCACGGTATCGTTGACAACCTTTTCCTCCATGGTTTTATCCTGCTGTCCCGTGATGGTGACCGGATGTGCCGCACCTATATTTGTTGCTGGAGCCATGGCGATTATATGACAGGAAAGGGCTATAAATACACCTGCCGACGCGCATTGAGAACCTTCCGGATAGATGAAACCTATGACCGGAATATCCGACGCAAGGATTTCCTTGACGATTTTCCTTGTTGAAGAAAGAAGCCCCCCGGGCGTATCAATGATAAGCATTACGAAATCGGCATTATTCTTGCTGGCAAGATTTAAAACATTCTTCACCTGATAATAGGTTATTGGTCCTATTGCGCCGTCTATGTTAAGAGTATATCCCGTGTTTTCAGCTATTCCCTTGATACCGGGCATGATAAGAAGCAGAAACCAGCATAGAAATCTCTTTATGGTCATTTCTATGTCCTCCATACTTCACTTATCAGTATATTAAAGCATAATACCACAAATCGGATATTTTGGTAATTTTGACAAAGGAATATACAGGGGGTAGAATCTACTTGAGAAAGGAGGCGGCAAGAATGAAGAAAGTGGAGATATACGATACTACTCTGCGGGATGGAGCCCAGGGCGAATCCGTTGCTTTTACGCTGGATGATAAACTCAAGATTGCAGAAAAACTTGACGAATTCGGAATTGATTTTGTTGAAGGAGGATGGCCCGGTTCAAATCCAAAGGACATCACATTTTTCAGCCGGGTAAAGAATAGGAAATTCAAGAAAGTTAAGGTAGTAGCATTCGGCAGCACAAGACGGAAGAACTTTTCTGCTGACAGAGATCCTTTCCTCGCAAAACTTCTTGAAAGCGGCGTTGAGTATATTACCATTTTTGGAAAATCATGGGATTTGCACGTGAGAGAAGTCCTGAAAATTTCCCCCGACGATAACCTGAAGTTAATAGAGGATTCCGTAAAATTTCTCAGGAGACGCGACCGAAGAGTCTTTTTTGATGCGGAGCATTTTTTTGACGGTTACAAAAAGAATCCCGAATATGCCCTTAAAACGTTGCTCGTTGCCGAGGGAGCGGGAGCTGAAAAGATAGTTCTGTGCGACACAAATGGTGGCTCGTTGCCGTTTGAGATAGAAGACATTGCAAGAACGATATCTTCCCGGATCAAGACGCCTCTGGGGATACACACGCATAATGATTCAGGACTTGCCGTGGCAAATTCCATAACAGCCGTGAAAGCGGGGTTGATACATGTTCAGGGAACAATAAACGGGATAGGAGAGAGATGTGGCAATGCGGATCTTTCTGTCATCATACCAATATTGCAGTTGAAAATGGGATACGCGTGCGTTGAGGATAAGAATCTTGTCTATCTCACGGAAGTATCGCGTTTCATATACGAAATTGCCAATATAGTTCCTCCAAACTCACAGCCATTCGTGGGGCTTAGCGCCTTCGCTCATAAAGGGGGGGTTCATGTTGACGCGGTGAACAAAAATCCTGAAACATACGAACATATCTCTCCCTCCATGGTCGGAAATGAAAGAAGGATTCTGTTATCGGAACTTTCCGGAAAAAGCACGATATTGCAGAAGGCAAAAAAATACAGGCTTGATGAAAATCCGGAAATAATAAAGAAAATTCTTGATAACGTAGCAAATCTTGAGAACGAAGGGTATCAGTTTGAAGCCGCCGAAGGTTCTTTTGATATCATGGTAAGAAAAACCCTCGGCGAGTACAGAAAACTCTTCACAATTGAAGGGTTCAGGGTGATTGTGGAAAAAAGAGGAAGCAGGGTCGTATCCGAAGCGACGGTCAAGATCAGGGTTGACAGAGCGGTGGAGCACACTGCAAGCGAAGGCAACGGTCCTGTTAATGCTCTTGACAACGCACTGCGAAAGGCGCTGGTTAAATTTTATCCCGAAATAGAGACCATGAAACTTACCGATTACAGGGTCAGGATACTTCATCCTGAGGAAGCTACGGCCGCTGTAACAAGGGTTGTCATTGAAACGAGGGATGAAAACGAGACATGGGGAACAATCGGAGTTTCTGAGAATATTATTGAAGCTTCATGGAAAGCGCTCATAGACAGCATTGAATACAAGCTTCACAAGAAACGCGGAACTGTGATTGTGAAGGGCAAGGCTTCCCAGACGTACATGAATAAATAGGGCGTTATGGAGTATTCACCTATCCGTTGGGTGTACGGCGGAACCACAACTTTTCTTCAAATCCTCAAAATACCCCGTATAGTAGGCGGCCAGTTCCGGCGACTCAATAATGACGGTGGTTTCATTGTTCCTTGACATTGCCGAATAGGACCAGTTTGCGCTTCCTATTACCACAGTTTTCCCGTCTATAACAATGAGTTTTGCATGCGTTGTCTTTTCAGGAGAGTCGAAGTAAGTCGTTATTCCATTGCCGGATAGATACAGTGCTGTCCTGAAATTTTCAGTCGCCGAATGTGAATCATAGTTGCTGTCTGACTGGTCAAGAATAACCTCCACCTTAACCCCCCGCGCGTGCGCCTTTATTAATTCTTCAAGGAACAGATTAGTCGGGCTGGTTTCTTTGTAATCCGGGTAATAACTTGCAAGGAACATGATCATGTAGACAGATTTTTTCGCTTCCCTTAACCGAGGCAAGAGCAAATTTCTGTAATCCCGGTTGTTTGCGGGATATACCTTCCCTTCAAAAACCTCTGCCCGAAGAGGCATTCCGAGCGAAAGAATCAGCATCAATGCAGTGGTTACTAAGAGTTTGCGCATCTATTTTTCTCCTTCTGCACCGATATCACAATGTTACAACTGGAATTTCCTGATAATGGTCCGTATATCCAGTTTTTTGCTGTACAGAGCTTTTCCTATGATTACTCCGTCCGGTCTGTTGGGCAGCCCCTGCAAAATTTCAATATCTGACTCGGTTGTTACACCTCCTGCGACCATTATTTCCTCGGGTTTTGTCATATTGCCATGGACTTTGTCCAGGATGTTTCTTACGGAATCCACATCTATGCCCTCAAGGACGCCGTCTCTATCCGTATTCGTGATTAGAAATCTCCTGTAACCTTTTTCAAGCAGTTTCCTTATCATGTATTCCGGGGTAATCGGTACGGTCACTTCCCATCCGCTCAATGCTGTCTCATCTTTCCTATAATCAACGGCCACGATTATCCTGTCTTTGAATTCACTTTCTATTCCGGTTATAAGGTCAAATTCCGGAATTTCTGTTTCCTCGTGGAATTTCTTGCCCCCGTGTTGATAGAAAAGTTTCAAATCGCTTTTTGAGAAGCCTTCTTCCAGGACAAGAGGTATCAAAAGGGATGTGCCCAGTATGATGAAATCTATCCCCATACCTGCCAGATTGCGAATCTGTTCTTGTCTCCGTATGCCACCTCCCACCTGTATCTTGCATTTGCCGTCGTAGATATCTCTCGTTTTTATGATGCGCCTTAAGGTTTTCTCTTCTTCCGTCAGTTTCCCGGTATAAGCTCCCCAGAGAAATACCACATGAAGTCTTTTTGCTCCTGCGGTCAGGTATCTGCTGGCGATCTCCTGGGCATCTATATTGTATTTCGTGACCCTGTCAAAATTACCCTTGTACAACCTTACAACCTCATCTTTTCTTAAATCTATAGCGGGGATTATTAGCATTTTTTTTGACCCTCTCCGTATATTTACAACGGGGGTAATTGGGGCATCCCAGGAATGTGCCGAACTTCCCTTTCCTGACAGTCAGAGGTACATTGCAATCAGGGCATACCTTGTCTTCCACAGACACTTCTTCGTTCAATATTGTGTCTTTGTACTTGCATGCGGGAAAATTGGGGCATCCGAGGAACATTCCGAATCTTCCGTTCCGGACTATAAGGGGTATCTTGCAATGCGGACATGTTCGGCCGGCAGCCAGAATCTTATTGAATATTTTGTTATATTCCGTACCTTTGCTTTTTGCTCTTTGAAGCAACGGTTCGTACTCCCTGTAAAATGCATTGAGAATTTCTGTCCACTTTTTCTCTCCCTCAGCTATCTTATCAAGATCGTCTTCCATCCTTGCCGTGAAGTCTATTCTTATTATGTCCGGGAAAAACTTCATGAGTATTTCATACACCAGCCGTCCCATTTTCAGAGGTAATAACGCCCTTTTCTCATTTCTCACATAACCTCTGTTCAGTAGAATTGAAATCGTGGGTGCGTATGTGGAGGGTCTTCCTATACCGTGTTTTTCCAGGGTTTTTATCAGACTCGCTTCAGTATATCTCGGAGGCGGATTTGTCTGACGCTCTTCTTTGACATAGTCGGTTATATTCAAAACCTCTCCTTCTTTGACGTCTCCCGCACATTCCTCTCCTCTTTCAATCTTGATATCCCATATCTTCATAAATCCTTCAAATTTTATTGAATTATTTTCTGCCGTGAAACCGTATTTGCCGTTTTCAGCAAAAACTTTTATGTTCTCTATTTCCGCTTCCTTCATCTGACTCGCAACAAACCTTTCCCATATCATTCTGTATAGTCTGTACTGTTCTTCCTTGAGAAAAGGTTTCATTTTTTCTGGTGTTCTTGACACCGAGGTCGGCCTTATTGCCTCATGGGCTTCTTGTGCAGAAGACGATTTGGTTTTGTAAAAATATGGTTTTTCCGGAAGGTATTTTGTTCCAAGAACTTCTCCAATATATCCTATAACCTGATTCCTGGCAATTTTGGCTACCGAGGGCGAGTCTGTTCTCATGTATGTGATCAAACCGATGTTACCCTCTCCCGTTGCAATGCCTTCGTACAATTGCTGGGCAATAGACATTGTTCTTGAGGAAGAAAAACCGAGTCTAATGGAAGACTCCTGCTGAAGGGTGCTTGTGATAAAAGGAGGATAGGGCCTCACCTTTTTTGCGTTTACATCCTTCCTTGTGACAACGAGGCTGTTTTCCTTCAGTTCTTCAATAATGCTTTCCACGACGGCTCTGTCTTTCAATCCGTATTTTTCTATTTTCTCTCCGGCAATTTCCGTAAGTGCAAGGATAATGCTTCTGCCCCTTTTGTCTCCCTGCGCTTTTATAATCCAGTATGTCTGCGGGATAAAACCTTCTATCTCCTTTTCGCGCTCAACTATCAATCTCAATGCCACCGACTGGACGCGACCCGCGGAAAGACCCCTTCCCAGGAAAGGGCTAATGGTGTACCCGACAATACGGTCAAGTATTCTTCTTGCCTGCTGAGCATTCACAAGATTCAATGAGATAGCCCGGGGAGAGATAAACGCATTCCTTACGGCATCGGGCACAATTTCGTGGAATGCCACGCGTTTTATTTCTTCGGGCTTCCTGGCAATGACGTGTGTTATATGCCAGGCTATGGCTTCTCCCTCTCTGTCTTCGTCCGTCGCAAGGTATATTTCATCATGTTCCTCGGCGGCTTTCTTAAGGGTCGCCGCTATTGTCTTTTTGCCCGGTATCAGTACGTATCTGGGCTCAAAGTTCTTTTTGATATCTACCCCCATATCATTTTCAGGCAGATCCCTTATGTGACCCATTGTTGCTATGACACGGTACTCTTTCCCCAGTATTCCACCAATGGTTTTTGCTTTTGTGGGTGACTCAACTATTATAAGCCCTTTTTTCATCCGGATGATACCTCCTTT
>CAYOFY010000003.1:0-33054 GCA_964403465.1 uncultured bacterium | reverse complement strand
TTGTGGGTGACTCAACTATTATAAGCCCTTTTTTCATCCGGATGATACCTCCTTTGAAACTGTGAAACGTTGTTTGTTGTCGTTGCGAACGCTTTTTGCACGGCAATCTCAACCTTTCCTCTCCATCCCACTTCTCATCTCTTACGTTAACTTTTTACGTTATATTATATTACTTTTTTATCATATCAAAAATCAAGCGTCTCCTGGAACGACGGAAAACAGACATTCTCCCGTACAAGTCTGTCACACGCAAGTGTCCGTTTGTCTGGTACAAGGTATGCTATAATATAAAGATGGGGAACGGGAATACGAAGATAGCCATAGTCACAGGGCCTACCGGCGGACATTTCTTCCCCGGGCTTGCAATTGGAGAAGAACTGGGTGAGAAAGGAAATATCTCGGTCAGTTTCCTTATCCCGAATAGAAAATATCTGATCATGTGGCTGAAGAAGAAGGAATTTCAATACAGGATCATTCCCGAGGTGCGCATAAATTTCAGAAATATTTTCCTGATGGTCAGATTCGCCTATATTTTTTTGCGCTGTGTTCTGTTACTTTCGAGGGAAAAATTTGATCTGCTTGTAATCACTGGAAGTTATGTAACGCTTCCTTTCCTGCTGGCGGGACGGTTGTTGAATATCAAAACATTCGTTCATGAACAGAACCTGCTTCCCGGCAGGGTGACAAGATTTTCATCTTTGATAGCCGACAGGATCGCACTTTCTTTCCCATCCTTTTGCAATCTTCCGAGGAGGAAAACGGTGGTAACCGGTTTTCCGATTATAAAAGACTTCAGAAAGAAGTCCTGCGTGGATGAAATCAGACGCGAGTTCGGCTTCTCAGCGCATGCCAGAACGATCCTCGTCCTCGGAGGAAGTCAGGGGGCGACTTTCCTGAATATGCTGATAGAGAAAAACCTGGATTATCTTAGCAAGAAGAACCTGCAGTTTTTGCATCTTGCAGGGAAGGATAAAGAAAAATTGACGCAGGCTTATGAAAAACATAAAGTAAGGGCAGTTGTTTTTGATTTCTGTTACGACATGGCAAAGCTTTACAGTATAACTGATATTGCAATATGCAGAGGAGGTGGGGGAACTCTTGCTGAAATAAGCGAGTGGAAGATACCATCTCTTGTTGTGCCGTATCCCCATGCGGGTGCGCATCAGAGATATAACGCTTTATATTTTGCTGAGAGAGGAGCGTGTAATATACTGGAACAGGGACCGGACGCCATAAGAGACTTCCGCGTCTCTTTTGAAAAAACACTCAAAGATGTCCATATCATCAAACGGAACTTGGAAGAAAACTCAATTTCGGACTCAACGGGCAATACCGTGGAGCAGATAATGGAGCTACTGGGAAATGGAAAAAGACATTCTTGACGGTGCAGGAAAAATACACCTCATAGGAATAGGGGGGACAGGCATGAGCGGACTTGCAAGACTCCTTCTGGACATGGACAAGGATGTTTCAGGTTCAGACAATGTCCGGTCACCTGTTTTAAAGAAACTTGCCGGAAAAGGCATAAAGATTTTTTGTCCTCAGAAAGCCGGGAACCTTTCCTGCAGGAAGATAGAACTGGTAATCCACTCACACGCGATTTTGCCGGATAATCCCGAATATAGGAAATCTCTTGAATGTCGCATACCAATGCTGAGTTATCCCGAAGCGGTGGGATATCTGATGAAGAGAAGAAAGGGAATAGCGGTTGCTGGCACTCATGGCAAAACAACAACCTCTTCACTTATCGTATCAATACTCAAAAGAGGCGGCTATTCCCCCTCATTTCTGCTCGGAGGTGAAATAAGAGGTCTGGGTAATTCCGGAGTGGGCAGCAGCGAATTACTTGTCGTGGAAGCATGTGAATACAGAAGGTCCTTCCTCAATTATTCTCCGGAAATAGCAATCGTGACAAGCGTTGAAGAAGACCACCTGGATTATTACCGGGATATAGAGGATATAAAAAATTCATTCACGGATTTCATCAGCAATGTGCCTGTTGAGAGTGGATTGGTGATATACTGCGCTGATAACAGGAATGCCCGGGATATTGCAGGGAGAGTCAGAAACAGGAACAAGGTTTCCTATGGGCTTGCCGAGGGTATGTGGACTGCCGCAAATATACGATTTGCCGGTAACACCTCCGAATTTGACTGCTTTTTTGAAGGGGAAAAAAGCAGACCGATCAGACTGGGAATTTCGGGCATGCATAATGTGCAAAATTCCCTTGCGGCCATAGCCTGTGCAAGACATCTGGAAGTACCCTGGAAAAGTATCAAGGAAGGACTTGCGGAATTCAAAGGGGTTCATAGAAGATGTGAACTTCTCGGCAAGAAAAAAGGGGTTACTGTTATGGATGATTACGGACATCATCCGACCGAGATAGAGTGTACCCTGGATTGTGTAAGAAAGATGTTCCCTGAATCGCGACTGATTGTGGTCTTTCAACCGCATCAGTACAGCCGTACACGATTCCTCCTGAAAGAATTCGCTCTGTCTTTCTCGAAGGCCGATAAGGTGGTTGTTCCGGATATCTATTTCGTCAGGGATTCCATTATGGAGAAGAAACTCGTGAATGCACAGATACTTGTTGAAAGGATAAGAAAGAACGGGAAAGAGGCATTGTATCTTCCAACATTTGAAGAGATAATAGAATACCTGCATGAGATTGTCAGGCCGGGTGACGTTGTAATTACAATAGGAGCCGGTCCGGTGAACGAGGTGGCTGAAGGTATCCTTAGACGGTTGGGTGGAGAATGAAAATTGAGCATGAGATTTTGACCAGGAAAGAAATTGCTGACATGGAGAGAGAAGCCGAGGAAAAATACGGGATAAGCAGACTGATTCTTATGGAAAATGCGGGAAGAATGACGGCCGAGGTTATCGGGGATAAGTTTGGAAAAATCAGAAATATGAATGTTTGCGTGGTTGCAGGAAAAGGAAATAACGGAGGAGACGGGTTTGTTGCAGCAAGGTATCTTTTTAATATGGGAGTTGACGTGAAAGTTGTTTGCACTTCTTTGCCGGAACAATTTACAAAATTATCCTTTACAAACTATGAAATTTTATGTAAAATGGGAATTGACACTTTTCTGTTTAAGGGTAAATATCAGGAAGAAAGGTTCCTGAAAAAAGCGGATATTGTGGTTGATGCGATATTCGGTACCGGCTTGAAGGGGGCGGTATCTGGAATACCTGCTGAGACAATAATGGCAGTGAATAACAGCGGCAGGTTTGTTGTTTGTGCAGATATCCCATCAGGGCTGGATGCCGATACAGGGTCTATACTTGGTATTGCGGTTAAGGGGGATCTTACGGTCAGTTTTGGATCTGGCAAGAAAGGTTTTTACGTGAATAGAGGTCCGGAGTATTGCGGGGAGATAATCATCGCCGATATAGGATTCCCTCGTTTTTCAAAAGAACAGGTGATAAATGGCTAACAAAAAAGTTTTGAAAAGGACGGGTCTGATTACAATAATATTTCTTTTCCTGGCAGGTACGTTGAAGGCAAAAGATCTGGAAATAATTCAGGGGCTCAAGTCAGGCACCTCCCCAAAAAAAGTTCAGATTATTGACAGGATTATCAGTGAGAAAAATAAGGTCTATTTACCTTACCTTGCAGATGTGCTGAGGGAAGAAAAAAACGAGGAGGTAAGGAGCAAAGCAGCCCTTGCTCTGCTGACAATAGGAGATTCGACCTGCACCCCGTATTTCAGGGATGCCCTTGAGGATAGCTACTGGCAGGTTCGCCTTTACGGCGTTAGAGGATTGTTAAGATATGGAGAAGGGGATTTGATACCGGATTTCAGAGGTGCGATGAAAGATAGCTACTGGCAGGTTAGATATTATGCCGCAGTCGGTCTGAGCAAATATGGCGATGAAACTGTACTGCCGGATCTTTTGAATCATGCACAGGATTCAAACGAGCAGGTGGAAGAAGAAGTGCTGTGGGCAATGATGACATTGATGGCCAGGGATGAGGCACGGGCAATGTTTAAGAAATCTTCGGAAGATACGATCAAACCCGTCCTGGAAGCATTAAAGAGTTCCAATCCGGAAATAAAGATGAGAAGTCTGTGGCTTCTTGAATCCAGCGGGGATAAGAGAGCAATTCCGTATTTCATAAATATGCTTTCCGATGACAATGACGAGGTTAAGATAAGGGCTCTCTGGGCGCTTGAAAAATTCAAGAGCGAAGAGGGGGCGCAGGATATAGAAGGTCTCCTGATAGATGAATCAACAAAAGTCAAAATGGAGAGCATCAAGACGCTCGTGGCACTTAAGATGGAAGAAGGAATCGGGGGTGTAATAAAAGGTCTATCCGACCCTGACAAGACGGTCAGAATATATTCACTCTGGGCACTTGAAAAATTCAAAAATCCGGTTTCTTATCCTGCTATTGTAGAATGCCTTGCAGACACCTCGGACGAGGTCAGGGAATATGCGGAAAAACTGATAGAAAAAACAGACGGCCCTCTTTTCTACCCGGTTTTGCAGAGGTTTGTTGATGATGAAAAATTTCCTCTTGAAGCACGGCTTTCCGGGTTAACAATTCTTGGTAAGATAGGCGACAGCGGTGTAAAAGATTTTATCCTGGGAAAAACACTCGATGAAGATGCCTTGGTAAGATATTCCGCAATCAAATCCCTTTCGTACCTTGATGGTTTTGACCCGGACTATCTTCGGACTGCAACATATCTTGAAAGTTACGATATGTCTCCGCGCGTGAGGAGTGAATCCTCAAATCTACTGGGTGATGCAATAAGAGATCTCTGGGGAAAAATGAAAAGTCCTGCGGAAGATGAAAGGAAATTTGCCCTGGAGAGAGTGGACCAACTCATAGGAGCCAGAGGGTTCACGGGTCTGTTGCTTAATATGTCTTCTTCAAAATATCCGGAAGTGAGGCAGAAAATGCTCGCTCTTGTTAAGGAGAAACCTGATAAAATTTTTGCAGGCGGAGCAAGAGGACTATTGAATGAATCCGACATGACTACCAGGAAACTTGCAGCCATTGCTCTTGGAGAAATCGGAGACAGGGAGTCAATACCGCTTCTCAAGGAAGGATTGAAACATCCTGACCCCGAATTCAAGGTGCTATGCGCCCGGTCCCTTGGAATGATGGGTGTCAAGGACGCCTTTCCCGTTGCCGTAGTATCCCTGGAATCCAGCAGGGCGGAATATCAGAAGATAGCGGCAGAGACCCTGGGGTATCTGAAAGATAAGAGTGCATCACCTGCGCTGTTGAGGCGACTTTCCGATTCTGAGCTTGACGTAAAAATCATATGTGCGTGGGCGCTTGCACGCATGGGAAAAGAGGAAGGGCTTGATCTGCTGGTTAGATTATCCGAGGAGAGTGTTGAGCCGGTCAGGACTTCAGCAAACATATATCTTAGAGATCTGTCAATACCGTCTGGTCTCAGGGATAAGATACCATCGTTGAGAGAAAAGATATACCTTGAAAAACTGGGAATAAGAGAAGTGACTCCGAGGAGAATGAACGCCTTCAGTATTAAATGGCCTGTTGAAATAGATGGTTCGGATAGAGATAGGTTCTGGCAGAATGCCGAAAAAGCAGATATGTTCATTGAAATTGAAGGAGACAAAATCAAATCGGCAGTTCATACGACAGCTGCCGCAGGCTATGACGCGAACAATCTATATCTGCTTCTGGTTTGCGATGACCCGGATATTTCCAAGGTAAATCTTAATTCGAGAGATTTAATCACGCTCTCCATCAATCCGGCGAATTCGTCAAGGAAGTGGTACCAGTTCGCGGTACATCCGGAAGGACATGTAGAGTATTGTTATGTATGGAAATTATATGATGCTGAAGACCATGAAAAGCTATGGACATCGGAATGGAAAGTAAAGACGGGGATGGAAAGCAAGAGGTGGATTGTGGAAATGGCCATACCCCTGAGAAACCTGGATAATGATGGAATTGTAGCGGGAGATATGTGGAGTATCAATTTCCAGAGAGAATCGGATCATATCCCGTGGACTTCGTGGAGTGGCAGGATAGATAACCCGGAACAATTCGGTATCCTAAATTTCAAGGAGTAAAATGCCAAGAATAAAGAGAGTGTTGCCAATTCTATTCTTTCTTCTATCCACAGCAAGATTTGCCTGCTGCAGCGAATGGTTTGAAAAAAACAGAGAGTTATCGGTCATTTTCACACGGAACGTCTGGTCATTGATAGAGAAAGCGGACAGGGAAGATAGTGCAGGCAGATGGAAGAATGCGGATTATTATCTTGGACTTGCCGAAAAGAAAATAAACGAAGTGAAGCCCTTCGTGGCTTCGGATTGGCCTAAAGGTTGGCCTCAGCATACAAAGGCGCTTCAATATCTCAGGTATGCGGCTCCGGATGCATATCTTTACCGGATTATAGGGGATTATGCATATTACCATGGAAAGGTGAAAGAGTCATTTGAGTATTACGAGAAATACATTCTATATTCAATTGTACCCGATACAACCTATATGGCTAAAATAGCCGAAATGCTGGAGAAAGACGGAAAATTCCAGGAATCCAGAATAGTTTATGAAAACATATACCGTGTCGTGGAATCCAAAAATTTTCACGGAACGGAATTTTCTTTGAATTATCTGGCTGGAAGGATAAAGAACATAGATTTGAGGTTGAAGAAGCCGAGAATTCTATCGCTCGATGTTTTTTTCAGCGGCATTCAGGATTTTGTTAAGAGTGATTTCCAGAAGATTTATACGGACGAAACAAACGGCATGAAGAATTTTTCCGTTGTAAGCAGACAGGACTTTGACAGGGTTATTAACGAAGAGGGTTTGACAAAAGAAGATTTTCAATATTCCGATGAACTGTCCAAGGCGGGCAAAATATTGAATGCGGATTATATACTCAGGCCGTCCCTTACGTTGATAGAAAACTATTTCATTTTCCACGTGGATGTGTTCGACACAATCAAAAAGATATGGTTTGAAAATTACGAGTATAAGACACAATCAGACATGTATGTTGCAAATCTGGTAAAGAGATTCGCTTCTCAATTTCAGGGGAAGGATATACCCGACTCCCTCTTCCTGCCGGAGAATGAATTTATGTGGAGTTATGAAACTGACAGCATGATAACCGACTTAAAAATGTCGTCGGACGGGAGCAGGGTTATTGCAGGCTGTGAAGGTGGTACGGTGTACGTGTTTACGTCCAAAGGCACATTACTGAGGAAATTCAGTATGTCAGAGAAAATTGTGAAGGTTGCCATATCCCCATGCGGTGATTACTACGCCTGGATGGCTCTTGACGGGCAGATGGTTTTTGCGGACGCTAACGCAGGCATAAAATGGAGAGAAAAGTTGGGCAATTATGCAAGGGATATGGGCATTTCAAGCGAAGGCAGATTTATCGTCGTGGGCGTGAATGACGAGGTCATTTTTAAGGACAGGAAGGGTGAGGGTTTCTGGAGACAAAGGGTTGCCAGCTGGGCAACCAGGGTTGGAATCTCTGCAGATTCACACAGCATCTTTGTTGGCATGGAAAACGGCGACTACATTTGTTTTTCCGACGAGGGAAACATTCTGTGGAGGAAGAGTTTAAACAAAAGGATTGCAGATATCAAAGTATCCCAGGGAAACAATTACAATTGTGCAGTCACGGCTGCAGGCAAGGCGTTTATTTTTGACGCCACCGGGAATGAGTTGGTGAATTTTGATGCGGGACAGGAGATTCAATATTCTGCCTTCAAGCCCGAGATTATAGAACTCATGGCAGGACAAAAAGGGCAGTATGCCTATTTCCTGTCTTACGACAAAAAACAGTTGTGGGAATACGATCTCAGCGGCAAGGTGAACTTTATCAATGCACTGGCTGATGGGAGATTTATATCTACTGCCGAGGGCAGAAATATATTTGTGTTCAGAATAGTCTGGAGATAATAACGGCATGGAATAATCGCACGGTTTCAGTGAGATACCGTTGAATAACCCATCAAAAAACTTCCCGGCGGGGAACCAAGAGAAAAAGGAGAGGATAATGTTAAAGGTAGGCATAGTCGGAGCGGGTTTCATGGGAAGCATGCATGCCACTGTCTATAACCAACTTCCCGATGTCAAGATAGCAGGTATCGCCGATATAAGAGGGGAAAAGGCAAAATCGCTGGCCGCAAAATTCAAAACGATTCCTTATTACGAGTCCCAGCAGCTTTTCAACAAACAGGATATAACTGTTATTGACATATGTCTTCCCACTTTCCTTCATAAGGAATATGTCATAAAAGCGGCATCAATGGGTAAGGATGTGATATGCGAAAAACCCATATCTCTTAACCTGGAAGATGCCAATGAGATGATAAGTGTATGCAAGAGAAACAATGTGAGATTCATGGTGGCGCATGTCATCAGGTTCTGGTCGGAATACAAATTCCTGAAAGAGGTTTACGACCGCAGGAAATATGGTGAATTGAAAACACTCTCGTGCAGGAGATTATCCGCACTTCCCACGTGGGGGTGGCAGGATTGGCTCCTTGACAATGAAAAATCCGGAAGTGCTTTTATTGACCTGCATATTCACGATACCGATTTCATAAGGTATCTTATTGGACAGAACCCTGAAAAGATATATTCCAGGGTGGTGAACGATGATATAAGGAATTCCCATGTATACACAACTTTTGTGTTCAAGAAAGATATCACAGTGACGGCTGAAGGCGGATGGTCTTATCCCGCATCATTTCCTTTTGAAATGAGTTACATCGCAAGGTTCGAAAAAGCGGTGATTGAATTCAATTCCAGGAGCAGTCCGTCCCTTGTTGTTTATGAGTCTTCTGGCAAGGTTGACAGACCTGTGTTTGAAAAAATCAAGGCAGAGGGAACTGACGGAAATATTTCCGACCTCGGAGGATATTTTTTTGAACTGAGATATTTTATTGACCATGTTTCGCACAATAAGCCTTTTAATATAGTCACCCCTGAGGAAGCAAGGGACTCGCTGGCCGTAGTGCTCAAGGAAAGAGAATCTGCCGAGAAGGGAGTTGAAATACTGACCAGGGCAGTCTGAAAATGAAATCAGGAGCTGTTTCCATAGTAGGTAAACCCAACGTCGGGAAATCCACGCTTATCAACATTCTGCTTGACCGCAAAGTATCCATAGTCTCACCATGTCCTGCCATCACAAGGATAAGGATACTGGGTATCTACAATTCCGAAGAAGGCCAGATTGTTATCCTCGACACCCCTGGTTTTGAAAAAGCGCGTGATGAACTCGGCAAGATGATGATGAGAACCATATTGGGTTCAATGGAAGATGCGGATATCGTTTTGTTTATGATTGGAGCAAAAGGATGGGATGAGCACGATGAAAGAATACTCGCAATATTGAAAAAGTTCAATAAGAAAACAATTCTTATCATTAACAAGGTTGATAAAATTTCATATAAGGAGTCACTGCTCCCCATCATAAAGGAAAGCAAGGAAAAATATGATTTTGTCGAGATAATACCTCTTTCTGCATTGAAAAATATCAATATAGATGAATTGAGAAAGAGTATTTTTAAATATTTACCAGAAGGTGAGAAGATGTTTCCCGAAGAAATGGAGACAAACATACCTCAGGAGTATACCCTCGCGGAAATAATAAGAGAAAAAGCGGTTAACAAGACTTATCAGGAAATCCCGCAAGCAATAGCGGTGGAAATAGAAGAGATTAAGCCCGGGACCAGGAACAAGAATATGATTATCGTAAAGGCCGAAATAATAGTTGACAGGGAGAATCTTAAGAAGATTATCATAGGAAAGGACGGAACAAAATTGAAAATGATAGGCAAACTTGCAAGAGAAGAAATGGAAATCCTGCTGGGCAAGAGGGTATATCTTCATTTATGGGTCAGAGTGATAGAGAACTGGAGAAATAGGCCTGATGTGTTCAGGAAATTTGGCTATGGCGATATCTGATATCGCGCGTGTCTTTCCGGAAGGAAGGATAGAAATCAGGATTATTTCTTGCGAACATTCTTACTTTTTGCAATCTTCTGATGTCGCAGATAGTTTTTGGTAAGCCTGTCAAGTTTTTGTGAAACCAGATAATTCACGGTTCCCTCGGGATAACCGCCCCGCTCCGTCTTTTCACCGGCGGGCACTCCTGTGAGAGTTTCTATCCCTTCATCTATGGTTCTCACAGTCCATATGTGGAACATGCCTTTTCTTACGGCGTCAATTACTTCGTCCTTCAGCATGAGATGTTTAAGATTGCTGATCGGGATGATAACTCCCTGTTCGCCTGTTAATCCTCTCAGCTTGCACGTGTGATAAAAACCTTCTATTTTTTCATTCACACCTCCTATAGGTTGAACCTCACCCTTCTGATTTACTGAACCTGTAACAGCTATTCCCTGTTTTAGCGGCAAACCTGAAAGTGCGGATAGCAATGCATACAGTTCCGTTGAGGAAGCACTATCTCCTTCAATCTCCTCGTAGAGTTGTTCAAAACAAATGCTGGCTGTAAAGATTGATGGTCTGCTTTCGCAATATTTTTCCCCTATGTAGCCTCTGAGGATCAGAAACCCCTTATTATGAAGAGTCCCCGAAAGCTTAACCTCCCTGTCGATGTTTATCATTCCGCTTCTGCCGGTATAAACCCTTGCCGTTATCCTTGAAGGTTTCCCGAAGGAGTAATCGCCAAGCGTGATTACTGAAAGTCCATTTATCTGCCCGACAATTTTTCCCGTGGTGTCAACTATAATTACCCCTTCCTTTACGAGTTCCTCAAGACGTTTTTCGATGAGATTTGACCTGAATATTTTTTCTTCAAGCGCTTTATCAACGTGCTTCTTGCCCACAATTTGTGATTTTTCGGAGATTGCCCAGAAGTTGGCTTCTCTTATGATATCCGCTATCTCGATGAATTTTGTTGTCAGCTTATCCTGTTCCCCCGCAAGTTTTGAGCCGTACTCGATTATTCTGGCGGCGGCTCCCCTGTCAAGGTGCAGAAGATTCTCCTCATTGCATATCTTGCTTATGAAAGCGGTGTAATTTCTTATTCCTTCCGTATCCCTGTCCATGATGGTGCTGAAATCCGCCTTCACTTTAAACAGCTTTTTGAATTCTTCATCATAGGCAAAAAGCAGATAATAGAACAGGGGATTCCCTATGAGCAGTATTTTTATATCAAGTGGTATGGGTTGAGGTCTCAGTGTGGGGGTATTAATGAGCCTGAATTGTTCATTCAGGTCTTCTATTGTGACCTCCCTATTCTTTATGGCTCTTTTCAACGTTTCCCATGAAAAATAATTCTTGAGTATGTCAAACACCTGCAAAATCAGGTAGCCACCGTTTGCCTTATGGAGTGCTCCGGGTTTTATCATGGTGAAGTCCGTTACCATTGCTCCATACTGTGGACGATATTCTATTCTTCCGCTGAGGTTGTAGGAAGTGGGATGTGGTTCTTTTATCACGGGAGCTCCCGTTACTTCGGAATTATCTATAAGTACATTCACCTGGTATTTGAACATTGTCGACTGCCGTTCAGGCAGCTTCACTCCGGGCAGTATCTCTATCTCCTTCTTTTCCTTGAAATCGTCAACGTTTGAAATCATGTCTTTTTCAACATCGTGGAGGTATCTCAATATGTCGGGAAACTCGCGGTACTTTTCCCTGAGTTCTTCAATCCTGGGACTTATGGTATATTTTGCGGCCTCGGTTTCCAGTTCTTCCAATCTCCTCTGGGCATCCCTCTCCAGGGTTCTTATTTCCCTTGAGATAATGTTTAACTGTTCATAAAGGATATCCTGCTTCTTCTTGATTTCTTCCCTGGCCGTAGCAGTCAGTTTCTCAATATCCTCTTCTTCCAGAGGCTTGCCTTCAACTGATGGTACTATCGCTATCCCCGAGGGAGACCTCTTTATCTGGAAATTTGCTGCTTTTGCTGAATTTTCAAGTTGTTCAAAAAGCCCTGTCCTCTTATTTTGAAAATTCTTTAATATCTGGTTTTTGTGTTCTTCATATAGCTGGCTTTCCAGTTCCTTGGGAAGCGCCACCTGCAATTCTCCAACGAGGTTCTCCATGTCTTTTTTGAAAATTGCGGCCCTGCCGGGAGGCAGTCTGAGAGCTGAGGGGTTATCCGCATTTGCAAAATTGAAAACATAACACCAGTCTTGGGGAACTGCCTGTTCCTTTGCGATTTTTTTAACCGCCTGCTCAACAGAGGTGGTTCTGCCGGTTCCTGAAATTCCCGTAACAAAGAGGTTATATCCGTCGCTCTTTATCCTGAGTCCGAACTCAAGAGATTTCTTGGCTCTTTCCTGGCCAACTATTCCTTCAAGAGGTTTTACATCCGCAGTCGTTTCAAACGTAAGGTCTTCAAGGTTGCAGGCATTCTTAAGTTTTTCAGGCAAAACCTCATATTTTTTCATAAATGCTCCCCTTTTGCGTCTGTTTGTCAAGTTTTTGAATTGAAAAGCATGTTGAAATTACGTATAATCATATTACAGTTTCGGCTCAAGAAAGTCAACCGCATCTGACAGAAAAATTGCATTATACGTTCTGTATTTTTTGGAAAAACAACAATGGAAAATAGACATGGGATATCTCAGGAAACGATAAAGAGAATGATAATATATCTGAGATATCTTGAAATACAGAGGAATAAGGGTATCAATACAATATCGTCGAAAGATGTTACGTCTTTTCTAAATGTACCTCCCGCGCAGTTCAGAAAGGACCTTTCCTTTTTCGGCGGTTTTGGAAAGAGAGGAGTGGGATATGACGTTGATAATCTGATTCGTATAATAAAGGAAATACTCGGACTGAACAAAAGAATCAACGCTGTACTGGTTGGAGCAGGGAGGCTTGGGACGGCTTTGATCAAATATCCAGGGTTCTCAGCAATAAATATTGACATTATTGCGGCCTTTGAGAACGATCCAAGAAAGATAGGACAGTCAATCAAGAAGGTCAGAATTTACAACATAAGTGATATCAAGAAGTTCATAAAGAGGCATGGTGTGAAAGTCGCGCTTCTTTGTGTCACCTCTGAATCTGCACAATCCGTGGCAGATATTCTTGCCGATGCAGGCATAAAGGGGATTCTTAATTTCTCTCCGTCGGTTCTCATCTTGCCGGAGAAGATTTATGTGGGCAACGTTGATATGGCCTCCGAGATAGGAAACATTGTTTACCACATGGAGAAAAATACTTCCCGGAAGTTGAAATCCTGTGATCAGTAAGAAAGATTTATTCTTTTCGCCGTCTTTATGGCATCTTTTACGGAATAATTCCATCCGGCCATGGTTCCGATTATTCCTACGATGATAAGAACGGCAGGTGTTGCTGGTTTCTTGTTATCAGTTTTCTCTGTCTTCTCCCCTTGCTCTTTCTCTTCTTCCGGCTCCACAATCACACCTTCATCATTCATTTCCACGGACTTGGGCTCTTCAATGGCGACAGGGGATTTCTTTGTCGGCATCCCCTTTATCTGGAAGAAAACTCCCATACTCAGGATCAATAGACTTACGAGAATCACGAAGATAAACAGGGATGCTTTTCCCACCTGTCCGTTATATATCTGACCGAGTCCAGGGCAGACACTCGATAGAACACCTGCGGCACCCGGGGATTTCTTTTCGTATTTGAGATAAACCCTCGCCCTTATTTCCGCCTCCTCCTCTATTTTCTTTCTCTCTTCGTCGCTAAAGAAAGCCATTTTCCCCTCCCTTTATTAAAGAATTGAACGTATGGCGTTTAACGTATAGCTAAAAACCTTTTTTCCCGTACCCTGTACGTTATTTGCTCTCCGACGCTTTTCATGTTTTTGTTTTATTTGTTCTATATGCCACTTGCTATTTGCCATTTGCGCATTTATTTGTATTCCCACTTGATGTTTTTTATCTTTTCAAAAAGTTCTGGAAGAATCTTGTAATTCTTGTTTATCGGCAGAAAAATCATAAAGATATCAATGGATTCACCTTTTCCCAGTTTTTTCTTGGGCGGGACGCTGTTCAGAAAAATGAAATCCTCCCCTCTACCCAGAATGGCCGCAGGGGCTATCAGGCCGCCTCCTACACCCTCTCCAGTGTTGGCAAAGATCCAGCTTGTCTGCCCTATCTTTGTTCTCTTTGTTTTGACAAGAGGGTATGTGCCGCGGGGTATTGTATAGTATTTAAAAGGTTTGTGTGCTGAATCAAGCGCCCAGTTTATTCCGCATTCGTGAGTACCGCTCCCGTTGTAAACAAACTTGGAGTATATTGCCAGGAAAGGAAACTCTTCTCTGATTTCAAGGAACAGAACCAGCTCATAGTCGCTATAGACAACATTCTTTTCATTTGCCAGCAGGAAGGTTTCTCTTACAACTTTTCTGTCGTTTTCGTCAACAATGACCTTTATCTCCTTGGTCTTGCTCACGGTACAATCCTTCCTGGCGGTAAAATCCTGAGCGGCAAAATAGAGCATGTTGCCGCTGCATATGATACTTGAGGGTTGTACGAGGAACATATTGTTGTTTTCGGTGATAAAAAACAGGTCTTCTTCCGTTATTTTGTAGCCGAACCTTGACGCGGCGACCAACATTGAAGAAAAACACATGCATGACAGGACCAGAAACACCAATATCTTTTTCATATTACCTCCCATAAATCATTCTAAGCCCGCATCCGTGTTTTGTCAAATCATCGTACGAGTTGGGTATCCTGGTAACACCTTGCCTGAGATAACTGTTACCCGTATTTCTCAGCTTCTTCAATCAGCGGGTCTGCCAGAATACATTAAATTGCATTCTACGAGGAAACGGGATAAAATATCAAATCGGAACAGTCTGTGAATAACCAGCGGACATGGAACAGGAGATGATAATGGATAGATCCAGAGCCAGAGTTCTCAACATGAAAAATCTTGTGGCGTATCAGAATCATGCTGTTGTAAGCAAGGAAATTGTAAAAAGTATCAACGGAAATGTATCTCTCTTCGCTTTTGAGAGGGGAGAAGGACTCAGTGAACATGTAAGTCCTTACGATGCCCTGGTGTATCTCGTAGAGGGCAGAGCAGAGATAAGGATAGAAGGCAGGAGCCATAGCATTAAGGAAGGGGAGTTGATAATTATGCCCAAAAACAAACCACATTCTCTTAAGGCGACGGAAAATTTCAAGATGATGCTGGTGATGATCAGGTAAGATACAAAATTCAATAGACGTTCACTTTAATTGAATACCCGGTGAAAGAGGTGGCAAATGGAGGACGGAAAGAAGAAACGCGTCGTGGTTTTTGACCCTCACCCTGATGATGCCGACTGGTGGACAGGAGGATTGACGCTTTTGATGAAAAATGAAGGTTGTAAGATTGACTATGTTTGTGCCGGACCAACAGAAGAAGAAACCAGGCAGTTTGCGCTGGAATCTGCTCGGATTCTGGGAGTTGAAAGGCATTTTTTTGAAATTCCTCTGTTGCATAGTCCTGAATTGACCGGACGCCTGTCTGATGCGGTCTCCAGACTTTTTGCTGCTCTTAACCCGAACATTGTTATTATTCCGCCAAGAACCGATTATCACCAGGAGCATGTTATCCTCTCGCGCCTGCTATTCGAATTTTTGCACTGGAGCCACAGATTGGGTTTTTACGACATTGAGGTGTACGAGTATGATTCGGTTGAAAACCGGAATCCCATAGAGGTTCTTATCGACATCTCCTCTGTCTGGAAACAGCATATGGAATCGTTACGCTGTCATAAAAACTTCC
The DNA here is from genome assembly GCA_964403465.1 of uncultured bacterium. Lineage (GTDB taxonomy): Bacteria > Ratteibacteria > UBA8468 > B48-G9 > JAFGKM01 > JAFGKM01. The sequence continues at coordinate 17,360 of CAYOFY010000003.1, read as the reverse complement.
TGCGTCTGGGAATTCCAGAGAGTACGCTGGTTTATACAAAAACAGGGAGGGCGATGATTCTGGGTGCCACATTCTACCCCGACGGGCCCGTGCGCTATGCGGAAGGTTATAATATCCTCCAGGGTAACCACCGGACTATTTCATCCCTGCCATCCTTGCTCGGGGACAGATTTGCTTACAGAAGCCAGGAAGGGCTTCTTGAAATGTGATATGGGGTCAAATAAAAATAATACGTTTCTCCTGTCCAGTTATCATTTACTCAAAATAGAAAGGTTTTCAGCATAGTCTACGGTATAAACGAGAAATTCTGTGAATATACCATAAGACCCGCAAGTTAGTGAAAGAACAATCGGTGCGTGACTATTGAATCTCGGCCTGCTGGGTGAAGAAAATCCATTTTTTGCCGTTGTAGACCGCTAAACGCGGGCTGTTGTCTTTAAACCCGCTTCCGTCGTGCAAAGCGATATCTCCCGTTTCAGGATTTTTTATGTCAAAGACATTCTGAAGTCCGAGGTTCAGTAATGAACCTGAGCTGTCAGGATTAACATAAGTCCGGCGGATACCTGCATCATAATATTTTTGAAGGGAGACTTTTTCCGACCGTCCGCTCATCCAGAGCGCTGGCACAGCTTCATCAAGGCCATCAGCCAGCGCAATTATGCTGTTGCTCCTGGCATCTCCATGCAGTTCCACGGCAGCGCGGGAAGGTACTTCGAACGTGTTTCTGCGACTGTATTTTTCCACAACTATCAGGGGTGTATCCGTAACCACGCTGCCTGTCCACGCCTGTTCGCCCGGTACCTGCCTCCGCACATAATAGGCGATATTGTCTATATGGCTGTCCTGCAGCCCGTCAAATTTCATCGTCACATTGCCTCTGGCCGGAGTTTTGCTCTTGTCGAGCCCCAGGTTAGGGTCATCCTCAAAACTCCTGCTGAGACGCAGTTCCCGTACTATCCAGTTATATGCATAACCGGCTCCTTCAGGGTTGCTGACATATTTATGGGGGCCTTCCGCTGCCGGTATTTTATGTTCCTGGCGTATATTTTCGGCGTTCATGCATACCCATTCCCCGCCTTCTATCAGGACGTCGCTCACAGCGCCCACAGCATAGAGATTATATCCGGCGCTTGTTTCCATCCTGACATCCCGGATAATGAAATTCTGCACTCTGGAAGTTCCGTCCAGATAGATTGATGCAAAGGCTTCCCCGCCGCTGCTGAAATAACCTCCTATGATATAGACATCTCCGGCTTGAGAGACTCGCAACCCTGCGCTGTCCTTTCCGCCTGAACTGAAACCGCAGTAGTAGAAAACGGCATGGACATTACTGCTTATCCCCGGGCGCCGGTAGGGACTTCGCACTCCCTCCCTGTTCATGGGGTTATGCCCGGTGAAAACAAAACCGTCTCCGCCGCTGTTGCTGAAATGACAGTGATAAAAGGAATTTGATTCCGAGTTCCATGAAAATACCGCTGCTGTCGGGTAGTTGCCGCGGACAGTTACGTTATGGAATATATGGCTTCCCGAACTTGCCGCGTTGCCGGTAGGCGGGTCACCCGGTTTTCCTCCTTCCTGACTCATCCTTGACATAAATATCCCAACTTTGCTGCCCGGCTGCCAGCCATTTTTCTCGTCCCAGGGCGTCTGCAGAACGAAATCGCGCAGGACCATACCGGGCTGGCTTCCTGTAAGGTCTATCGCGGGTGTGTCGCCAGTACGGGCGATAAGCATTGTCCTTGAACCGGCTCCTTCCACAATGATGGGATTGAATCTGGGGATCACTTCTTCTCCCGATGTTTCTGGTCTTATCGGGGACCAGCTCAAACCCGTCAGATCGAGCGTCCTGTCGAGGTTGTAGACTCCGGCCGGAATGTAGATACGGCCGATTCCAAGTGTGCGGGCAGCCTCAACTGCCGTGTATATGTCAGGATAGTCGGTTACCACCACCATGGCAGGCCTGTTTTTCTCTTCAACGCAAATTCCAATCCTTGCTGCCAGGAATGTTAACACTATTGCGGTCGCAAATCCTCTCATTTTTCCCTCCTTGCCATCCAGCCCATTTTCAATTAGAAATTCGGACATAAAGAAAGTATGTTAACTATGCCCAACCGGGCGGCTTTCCTCTGACGGGACACTTGCCCGCCCCGGCGAGGCGGTCTGCTTTCGGCTTCTCTCGTCGCTCTTCACGATACCAAACATCGTGAATCCGTGCCCGCTCCTCCTTCAGACGCCCGCTTCAGAAACCGCCCGGCAGGGCACTGCTGGAGAAAACTTTATCTTATGTCGGAATTTTAGTTTCAATATGTTGGAATTTTTGTGTTTGATTTTATATTTTACCCGGTGATGCAGAATTTACAACTACTCTGTTGCACACTAAGGCTGATGGTAAAATTATGATATACTACTATTGAATTTGATGCCAGTCATCTTTTTTGTGGAGGTATACAATAACATGAAAATAAGAAAATTCAGGAATGAGGATGCCACGGACGTATCAGGAGTAATGATAGAAGCGTTCAGTTCATTTTTGAAAGAGAGATTCAATGCTGCCGATAGGAAGCACCTTTCTCCCGAGAATTTCAGGAAAATAAGCAACATGTCTGGAAAAACTTCTGAAACAATTTCCTATGTGGCTGAGGAAAATGGAAGAATAATCGGCTATATAAGAGGGATTGTAACAATCAACGGTCTTGCGTCGCTCGAGGTGGTAGGTGTATCGCCTGATGTGTTCCATAAAGGGGTTGGAACACTCCTGATGGAAAAACTTGAAGGTTTCTGCAGGATGAAAAATCAAAGAAAGATCTGCACCTGCGTATCCGCCCATAACAAAAGAGCGCTGATATACTACATAAGGAACGGATTCATCCCATGCGGTTACAGGAAAGACCACTTCAGACCCGGGGTTGATGAGATACTTCTGGACAAATTCCTTAAATGAGATTTTCTACCTGATACAGGGGGATTAAATGCCACAGCCTGTTTGCAGCGGCGACCTGCGCACGCGATACCAATTGGAAGGATTCATAAAGAATTACATTGACCGAGTTACGGACCAGTGGCTTCTTATCGCCCCCAGAGCAAATTCTGCCATGCTTGAGATGTTCAGGGACAGGGATGCTCTGCCTCTGCGCGACATGGTCCCGTGGGCAGGAGAGTTCGCCGGCAAATACCTGACGGCTGCCGCGCAGGTACTTAAAGTCAGTGGAGATAGACGCCTTAAGGCATGGTTAAAGGAATTTGTTCCGCTTCTTCTTTCCCATCAGGCTGCCGACGGATACATGGGCCCATGGCCGAAGGAAGGGCGGCTGACAAATTTTGTGTCCCATCTCGGAGAAAAGGGTATGAATACCTGGGATACATGGGGGCACTACCACATAATGATGGGTTTGCTCCTGTGGAGCGAACAGACACGGGACCGCAATGCCCTCAAGGCAGCTGAGCGTATCGGAGACTTAATCTGCAAGAGATATCTGGGAAAGGCAAATCCTCGGCTTGTGGATACGGGTTGCACGGAAATGAACCTGGCTCCCGTACATTCTTTGTGCATCCTTTACAGGAAGACGCACAAGAAACATTATCTTGATATGGCTCTTCAGATTGTTGGGGAATTTTCCGCCACGGGTTCTGAGGGAGCCCTGGCAGGGGATTATCTTAATCAGGCGCTTGCAGGAAAGGAATTCTTTGAGATGCCCAAACCCAGATGGGAAAGTTTGCATCCCGTCATGGGGTTTGTGGAACTTTACTGGATTACAGGCGATGAACGTTACCGACACGCTTTTGAACATCTCTGGTGGAGCATTGTGAAGTTTGACCGCCACAATACAGGAGGGTTCACCTCGGGTGAGAAAGCGACAGGCAATCCATTTGAACCGGGTGCCATAGAAACCTGCTGTACAATCGCCTGGATTGCCATGAGTGTTGAAATGCTAAAACTTACGGGTAACTCCATCGTGGCCGACGAGATTGAGCTTTCAACGCTTAATTCTGTTGTGGGAATGCATTCCAGCAGCGGGCGGTGGGCGACTTACGATACCCCTTCGGACGGTCTGCGGAGGGCAAGTGCACATCATATCGTTTTCCAGTCCCGAGCCGGCAGCCCGGAATTGAACTGCTGCAGCGTCAATAGCCCGAGAGGTTTTGGAATGCTGAGCGAATGGGCTGTAATGCGCGACAGAAATGGTATTCTGTTAAATTACTATGGACAGTCTCATATGACGGTTCCCGTGGAGCGCGGCGTTACTGTTGAGATAATACAGAAGACAGACTACCCGCTTTCAGGTACCGTTGATATTGATTTACTATTGTTGAGACCTCTGCAATTTCAACTCAGATTGCGTATTCCCTGCTGGTCGAAAAGAACAACGGTAATGCTTAACGGAAAAGCCCTGAAGAATGTACGATGTGGGCGATACCTGGAGATAGAACGCCGGTGGGGCAGAGTCAATCGGATTCAAATACGTTTTGACATGTCGTTTCATTACTGGCCCGGGAAAAAAGAGTGCGAAGGCAGGACGTCTATCTACCGCGGACCGCTTCTGCTGACGCTTGACAGGCGGTATAATATGCATCTGCCCTTTTGCGAAAAACGTTGCGTTCGCGACGGAGACCCCTGGAAACCGTTTTCCACTGATAACCTGATAATCCCGGTACTTGACGCAAAAAGAATGAAAGGAAGAAAGATCTCCTGGAATGAATGGCTCCCTCCACTTTTGCTTCTTGAATTTCGGGCAACGGACGGTTCCCGTATCAGATTGTGCGACTACGGCAGTGCAGGGGAGGGCGGGACTCCATACCTGTCATGGCTGCCGGTAAGCAATGCACCTGAGCCCATAGAATTTTCGCGTGAGAATCCCCTGAGGAGCTGTCATTACAGATAATGTGACTGCTCAGTCTAAAAATGTGCAAAAGGCAATGAGTTCAGCGGTAAAGAAAGGTCTTTGAAAAAAGGTGTTTTCTTCCATGCCGTAGCTATACCCGAACCCATGAGTTGCATCCCTTCATCATTTGGATGGATGGTGTCGGAAAGGTGTTTCCCATTTCCTATCCAGTCAAGACCTTCGGCAAGGAATAGATTGCTGTCATTTTTCATTCTTGTCCCGACTACTTCCCGGGTCACTACCCGGTAATCTTCTATCAGGTATCCCTTGCTGTTTTTAATCTTTTTTTCATCGTGGTCTGTGTAATAGGTTGATGTAAAACAGAGAACAGGTGCGCAGGGATGTTTTTCTCTGATAATATGGAGGAACTTATCAAAAGTGTTTCGGTAAGACGCAGGTGTTTCATAACCGCCGCAGGTATTTGTCCCTGCTTCCACCGTAAGATATTTCCAATCTCTCCGTGAGGCTATATATTCGGCAATCTCCTTTTCATAGAAGGCTGCTCCGCCGAATCCGAAATTATAAAAATCTATACCGAGAGCCGCTGCTGTAATGCACGGCCATGTTCCGCTCGCTCTTGTGGCGCTGAACCCGTGTGTTATGGAACTGCCGTAAGTGAACATGACATCGCGCCTGTCGGCAGGCACGACAGAGAGTTTTTCCCCGCTGTCTATGAGGATACTTTCAATAATTATTTCGGCACACCACGGGAAATGTATTTCCCACAGGTTTTCTCCGCTGACGGGTGTTTCAAAGATATCCTCGCGATTTTCCATGCAAGGTCTGCACGAGAATGTTGCGCATCTCTTCCCGTTACACGACACCTCTCCGAGAACTTCAAACTGGCTCCATTCAACGTTATTTTTCCACCTGATCCCAATCCGCTTTGACCCGGTTTTCAAAAGCATCCTTACATTGGCGCTTTGGAGGGAGCGCCATGCAGCCCCTTCAGCAAATATGTTCACCCATTTCTGCGGAGCTCGCTGGATGCGAAGCCCGTCTTCTAATCTATGCTTCTCTGCCACATTCTTCCAAGCTATTTTCCTATCATCCGGGTTCATTGATTGCATTATTTCCTCCGCAGGTAACTTACAGTTTTTCCATGGCAGATGCCTGGAATTTCACACATATGTTATAATGAATCTGCGATGTCTGTCCACTTCCCCGTTCCTGTATTATCCATGAATTATTCATAAAATTGCAAAGGAAAGCGCAAAGTATAAAAAGGTAATTGCGGGTACATTACCCGGCATGAAGAAGATATGACAGAGAAAAAGTTGTTTGATGTACCACCCTTCCCGGGAAATAGATATTTCGGGTACCAGAGGCATGATTTCCAGCTTGGTGAAAATGATGTTGTCGTGGTTGAACCACGCAGGCCTGAGGCAGGCAGACGATGGGTCTGGAGAGCTGAATTCTTCAATGCATTCCCGGCATTCGACCTGGAGATGTTAGCGAGAGGATGGTACCTGGTATTCATAAATGTGGGGAATACTTTCGGATCTCCCGGGGCAATGCGGCGTTTTGATTCTTTTTACAGGGAGATGACACGGAAGTACTGCTTTCACAGAAAGCCGGTTCTTGAAGGACTGAGCCGCGGAGGGCTCTACGTGTATAACTGGGCGGCCTGCAATACCGGGAGCGTGGGTCTGATTTACGGGGATAATCCTGTCTGCGATTTCAAAAGTTGGCCGGGAGGGAAAGGCAAGGGGCCGGGCAGCCCTGAAGAGTGGATATTGCTACAGAAATGTTATGGGTTCAAATCAGAAGCCGAAGCTCTTGCCTGGGATGGAAATCCCGTTGACCGTGCAGGTATATTTGTGAGGGCAGGAATACCGCTTGTCCATATCTACGGTGACGCTGACGAGGTGGTGCCATGGGAAGAAAATACCGGGTTGATGGCCGAACGGGTTGCTGCTGCCGGAGGCAGGATGAATCTTTTTGTGAAACGCGGATGTGGACATCATCCACACGGACCCGATGACCCCGAATCATTTTGCAGCTGGGTGCTTGCGAACGCATTGGATGATTGATAGATTGCGAGGAGAAGACAAACGGATGAACTACTTTTACATTTTTGTCGGCTCTTTTGCAATTGCATTGTCAGGGGCGATTGCTCCCGGTCCACTGCTTGTAACGGTCATCTCAAACAGTCTCAAAAGCGGGTTCAAGACAGGTCCTCTTGTCATTCTCGGACATGCAATACTGGAAATATGCATGGTTGCAGTTCTGGTTATGGGACTTGGAAGATTCATAAACACACCGTCTGTTATCAGGGTAATATCCATAGCCGGAGCGGCCATACTTCTGTATTTCGGAATAGAAATTTTGCATTCCTTGCCTTCGGTCTCCATAAACCTTGATTCCCGGAGTGGAGGCAAATCATCAAACCTGTTTTTTCAGGGGATAGCAATGAGTATTTCCAACCCTTACTGGACGGTTTGGTGGCTGACCATCGGTCTCGGGTTACTTCTATCTTCGTGGAAGAGCGGTATCCCGGGTTTTTTATTTTTCTTCTCAGGTCATATCCTTGCCGACCTTGGATGGTACAGTTTTATCTCTTTCAACTTCAGCAAGGGCAGGAAATTCCTATCGCTGCGTCTCTACAGAATAATAATGGGAACATCTGCTGTCGTGATTATCCTATTCGGATTATATTTCGGGGTCAACGCCTGTTTATCCTGACCGCAGGCTTTAAAAATCATGGTCAAATTGTATATTATGTGCAATGAAATGATGAGTGAAAGGTTGTATAACATTATTCCAGACGCTTATATTCTTATTCTTTCAAGAATACTATCAATAACACACGGGTTATCAGTGAACCTGCAAGCAGAGAAAACAGAAACATATAGATGAGAGAAATGAGAATTATCTTGGAGTTCCTTGCAGGACTTTTCATGATTGTACAAAGGTTCGCCGTAAAAACTGCTAAAATAGAGATAACCCATATCGCCAGCCCCAGAAAAAAGAATATCTGCAGATTTTCCATGTGCCTCCTTTATCCTGAACCTCGCCCCCTGTATCTTTTATGGTGAGAGGTTTATAGATTTTATTATATATGGAGCCGCAATTTTGTCAACTCAACGGAGATTTGACTTTTAGACGAGAGAGAATAATATATCTTATCTGTAGGACCGAGAAACGAGAATACGGGTGAAAAGCAGAACCATGAGAAATCTTACCTGGGAATTAAAGGATTGCGACAGGGAGTTCTTCAACCGGGAGCTGGAAGGTTTTGTTCCACCCAGGGTCTATGATATGCATGCTCATCTATGGCGCATCTCGGACTGGGAAGGGAACCCTCCTGTTCATGTGCAGATGGCCCCTCATGAAATTACACTTGAAGTTTATAGTGAGCATATGGAATGGATTCTTCCGTCCCGCGAGGTTCATGGCCTTCATTTTCCTTTTCCTGCTTCTTTCCCTAATAACCCTGCTCCGTGCAATGAATGGGTATCCGCACAGGTAAGGAAAGATGGATTGGCCCGCGGGCAACTCTATGTCAGGCCGGATGATGACCCTGAAAGAATTAGGTGCGAGGGAAAAAGACTGGGGATGAAAGGATTGAAACCGTTTGCCTGCTTTGCCAGAAGGCCGGATAAGGAAAATGCCGAAATACCTGAATATTTTCCAGAATGGATGGCGGAGATTGCACACAGGGAAGGATGGACAGTCACCCTTCATATGCAGCGCAGTCGAAGCCTGGCAGACGCTTCCAATCTTTTCTGGATCGGTAGCTACTGTAAGAAATATCCGGACATGAAGTTGGTTCTTGACCACAGTGCAAGAGGATTCAATCCATGGCACTGTATGGAGGGATTAAAGCAACTTTCAAAAGATATGCCCGGGAATCTGTACGTGGATACCTCGGTCAACTGTACACCCCTGGCCACAATGGCATGCCTGAAATATCTTGGTGCGGACCATGTTCTGTACGGATCCGACTTTTACTGTTCCCATATGAGAGGGACTAATTTCCCTGTCGGGGATTCTTTCCTCTGGCTTGAAGAAAATGCAGATATCTGCGAAAACATACTGTACCGGAGAGAACCTGTTCTTCTCGGGCTGGAAAACCTTCGTGCAGTAAAATCTGCATTTGAAATGCTCAACCTTGGAGACAGGGAGATTGAGAATTACTTCTGGGGAAACGCGGCAAGACTTCTTTCACTTTGAAGAATAACAAAGAGGGTTTTGCAATAGTAATTGAAATTGGGGGAAAGGGAATTGGTGGCGTATAATTCAGACTGGGTTAACCAAGGGGGTATATCATGAAAAAATTGGCCTTGACAGTTTTGATTCTTCTGGGATTTTCCTCTTCCGGGTTTCTATTTGCAGCCGGCAGCACAAGGAACGGAAAATTTACCGAGACAGAGACGATAAGTGCGGATAATCAACAAATTATTGATGCGCAGAAAGCGGGCTGGAAACTGTCTTCGGATCTTGTCTTACCGAGATGGTGGATGCCTAATGCGTCAACACCGAACGGTTCTTTTGAATACCTGCGCACAGGCGGGTTGTCTAATGGGCCTTTTGTCAGGCTGGACGGAGGAGGGCACATTGCCTCTTATTTCGGGCCGCTGGAATTCGGTAAAACGTACATCGGGTCCGTCAAGGTAAGGGGAAAAGGAACTGTCTGGTTCGGCGGATACATATACGGGGGCGGTGCATGGCTTGGCAGTCCCGTTATGCTTCAGAGGGATATATCAACCTCTTACTGGGTGGAATACAGGATCTTTTTCCCCGTGAACAGGGTTTACCTGGGTGACAATCCGTCTCTTACGGAGCAGGGGCGCGTATTATGTAAAACTTCGGACAAGCCTGATCTGGGAATTAACCTTTTCCTGGCCGGTAAAGGGCCGATTGATATCGCAGAAGTTCAATTTTTTCCCGGGGAGCCGGTAGACGTCGAGATGGTAAGAGAGCTTAATAATCTTTACGGTACCGGAGGTTTTGTCGAGAATCTGGAAGTTCCAGCGGTAGTTGTTGACGATGAATATAAGAAACACCTGGCAGAATACGAAGAGGCACTGGCAAAATTTAAGAAAAACCCGGCCGGCACAGATAAGGAGTTGTATGATTCAATAACCAGGAAATCTGCCGCTCTTGCTCCATATCTGAAAGGGGAAGATAAAAAGACGGTGCTCACCGGTTCTTACAGCGATATGATAGTCCTGACACGGGTGTTGCGCAGGTTGACCGGAGAGGATGCCGGCAAGGTGGCAGTACTGGAGACAAAACCGGCTCCGTCAATTGCCGGGTACAAGTGCGGTGAGCGTGCAAGTCGGCCAGGAACAGTAACGGTGATAGATATCCGCTCAAACAAGGTCATGTACGCTGAAAATGAAACCGCCACTACGACGGCAACCGTGGTAAATACTTCTGATATCCCACGCACGGGAAGACTGGTATCCGTAATGCACCTGGATCTGGATACACAAAGGGAACTTGGACGGACCGATATTTCCATACCTGCAGGAGGGACCAGAACCTGGAGTTTCACATACAATGTCGGACCCGAGACCTACGGCCGCGGAATAGAAGTAAGATTTGAAGATGAAAAGGGGACCATCGTTGATTCCTGGCAGGAGTTCTATGGTGTTGCGGCCGAGTGGTTCCGGATACACCAGCATACATATGCCGGGCAAAACAAGTATTACAAGGTTGACCCGTGGGTTACTTACTATAACCAGCGCCATTACTTTGCCGCTGAGCCGACCGACTGGGGGATACAGACAGAAACGATGAAGGAGCTGGAGACATACCAGTCCGGACAGGGACTCAACCAGTTCAATGTCAAGGGCCGTCTCGGGGAGAACGCTTATTTCAGCTCTCTTGGCGTGAAGCACACGTTCTACCAGACGTTCGGTTACTGCGGGCAGATGGGCTATGAAGTTATCCGCCAGCACCCGGAGTTCGCTTTATACGATTCCAACGGACAGTTTGGCGTTGACCCCATATACGGCGGCTACCCGAATCCCATGGAATTGGCTTCACCGCTGGAACTGGGATCCAATCGCAAGGTAATCAAGCCCTATCTCAACAGGAAACTCACTTACTGGGAGCACGGAGTTGCCAATTATGCTCTTGAAGATGCCGTTATCTTCATGGCGAACTGCATAAAGGAATATGCTGAATTTTTGAAAGAAGATGGAGTTTACATAGACGGCAATCTGGGCATATGGAAAGGATATGGTTACGACGGGAAACTCAATGTTCCTTCTAACAAGCTGGAGGATTTCGCGCGGCTGAACGGCCGTAACCACAACATTTTTTCCGGGATCCTCAAGAAAGAGAATCCCAATTTCGGTACATGGTACAACTGGGGCTATCGTGCCACCGAGTGGGGAGCTTCCATAGGACTTACCAGCTACGTCGGTTCCGGGACCGGAAAGGAAGGCGATTCCGGAGACGACAACATACGGGCGGCCACAAACTGGAAGAACGTGATGATTCTGTCGGAAACAGGCTCTTTTCTTAAAGGCAGGGAAGATTGGCTGGGAAGACCGACTGAATGGGAAAAGTTTTTGGTAGAGCAGCGTGATTTTGCAGTACAGAAGTGGGGTGCCAACACACTTATCGGCTACAGTTTCATCCCCATAGACTATAACGACCCTGCCCCTGGCCCGTCAAAATGGGCATGGGCAACAATAAACTACCATATGGCGCAACTCATCGGTACGCAGGTACACCATGCAAGTGGATTTCTCCCCAGTTACAGGCCGGCACTCCAGTTTACGACACGCTACTCACGGTTCATCTGGGCACCTGATATCAGGGTTGTCCCGGAAGCTGAAAAGACAATCTCGGTGAAATCTCCAGAAGAACTCTGGTGGAAAGAACTGATTTACAAGCGCAGGACAGATACCGGTTACGACCTGATTATCCACCTGGTGAGAAGGTCTCCCTTTGAAAAATGGGATGTCAACTGGCTGGATGAACCCGTGCCTCTGGAAGACGTCAAGATTTCAGCCGCGATCGGCAAAGGGAAGGTTGAAAAAGTTGTAGCGATGAGGCCTTACTATTATGAAGAGGAACAGCAATCTGTGGAACGAGTTCCTGAGATTGAACTGAATGGTCAGAATGTAATCATACCGGTCCCTGGATTCCGTTATAACATCATGTTAGTTGTCAGGATGAAAGAATCCCTATGAATTTTTCTTGCCGGTCCTGGCAATTCTGAGGATCTTATAATACCTGTCCTGCACGGGTTTTCCCAGCCATGCGGTCATCCCGTCGCTCAGAGTAATACTGCGCGCTTCCGATTTTTCTCCTGAACGCGGAGCAACAAGAGCCGGCCATGACAGGTTCTTCCGAACCGGTGCCAATACTGTTTTTTCTCCTGCTTGCAGGGTGATATCAATATGTCTCTCATTCTTATGCACAGAGACTTTTCTGCCGTCGCGTCCCGAAGACCGCCAGATTTTTGCTCCTGTCCAGGGACTCCTGAGTGTGATTTGTACCGGAGCCAGTGCGCGCAATGCCACGAATTCCACCTGCCCTTTTTTCCTGCGAGAGGAAACCAGAACCGGGCCCTGTGCGCGCAGGTCAATAAATTGGGCGTCTCTCTTGTCGGGCAGCCCGGGGAACACTCGCAGGATGCCGTTATGGCTCTGGAGAAGCATTTCACCAACCATCAAAAGGTACATCGCCGGCCCCTCAAGCGCAGGGAATATCGTTTCCTTATATTCCAGGTTTTCGGTCGTGGATTCCGATAGCCTGCCGGTAAGGATTTCCACCATCTTGAGAGGTTCATGGTCAAGGTCGTGGTATATTTCGGCATCAGGAATATTCTTTATGTTTTCTTCGCTCAGCCGGCTGTCTGCAAGTGTCACTCCGTTGTGCGTCACCAGTCCGTTTGGTTTCAGATTGGACTTCAGCAGGTATTCCAGATAACGCCAGGCGGTTTCTTTCATCCCCATCCAGCAGGCGGGCGCACCAACGAAATAATATCCTCCTGTCCAGGTATTTATCCGCCCCTTATTACAGCCGTAAGTACATAGAAATGTATCCCCCTTTCTTATTTCGGCAGCACAGCTCTCCGTCCACTCGGGAGCAATTTCCGGGTCAAACTCCCCGCAGGGGAAGAGTCCGGATATGGTCCTGCAATGGTTTATATGGTTGGACCTCAAATCCTTGAGAGGCAGTATCTCTTTTCCATCCATGGGATACGGGGGATAATGTTCCAGTACGTGCCTGCATTTTGTCACGAGCTTTTTGTCAGTTTTCAGTATGGCCGCCGCTTCAATAACGCCTTTCAGCGTATATTTCAACAGTGTAAGCGTATACACGGGGTCCGGGTATTTTATGTACATCAGTTCCGGGTTCTGGCTCACTTCAAGGTGATAAAGTTTTTCATCTCCGTGCCACCTCATATAGTTGACAAAAAACATCGCCACCTCGCGCATGATGGGATAAGAAACCTGACGCAGATACTCCTTATCTTTTGTGTAAAGGTAGTGCCACCAGAGAAAAACACACCATTCCGGTCCGCTGTTCTGACAGAACCTGTAGGCACCGTTTGTCACCTCACGCCCCGTCGGGTCTGATGAAACCGGATAATACGCCCCCGGCATCTTGTATAGTTGACGTGCACTATTTTTCGCCTCCACCAGCTGTGCGAGAAGTGTTCTGAAAGAGCCGTCCGCAAGTTCCGGATGATTGGCACGGAATACCGGCGCTACCGGTGCCTGTGCGTTATAGTCGTTTGTATACATCCCTTTCCACGGAAGAATCTGCGAGGGAGTCTCCATCGGTCCGTACCAGAGGCCACACAATCCGCCGACAGGCGTTCCCGGAAGAACCGTCGCAAGGTTGTAAAGACTTACATACCACATCTGCTCGAGGAACGGGTCGTCCATGCCCACGTAACTTTTCTCCCAGAAGCCGCTCCACCATTTCCTGTGCTCCCTGTGCAATCTGCCAGCGCCTCTGCTGGCCGCATCGTCCAGACGCCTGCGGGCGGTTGCCATGGGATTCTTCGCATCAAGCATGGTAACAACGGTAACGTATACGTCAAAATCTCCCGCGACGGGCGCCACGGCATATTCACCGTCTATGCGGCTTTCAACCTTCTCTGACGGCTCAATGGCGTACCACCATTTCTTCTGGACAGTCTTTTTAAATAACCCGGAATAAGCGCACGTGCCTGCCGGCACGATCTTAGCCATCATCACGTACCTGAATCCGTCATGAAACGGCTGTTCTATCCACAGTATGTCCTTTTCCGCTCCTTTCCTGCAGGTCGGAAGCAGGGCGTCGGGAATATGATATATATCTACATTATTGTGAAAAGCTGTCATTGCGGAAACGTCCCTTACACGTATGACCAGCAGGTCTTCCTCGGCACATACAAAACTTGTAACGCGGGGATGTGACAGGTGTTTGTCAAGGCTGGTATAAATTGTGCCTTCATGGAGGTCGAGGCGCTTCCTCACCTTGTGCGGCGGAGCGTAAATGGAATCATATCCAAAGCGTATCCGCAATTGTCCGCAGGTCTTGGGTGCGGGATAAAGATTTCCACCGTATATATCCTCCTTCCGCATCTCTTCGGCGTAATTCTTGTTCTTCATTGCGATTTCCCTGACGTACTCTATGCTATGCCTTTTTACCTCTGGTTTGCGGTAGTCCCAGACGTTGTTTTTGTTGACAGTCCATTCCAGATGGAACGGTTCGTATACCATTGCTCCCAGGGACCCGTTGCCGATGGCAAATCCATCCTGCCATATCTTTGAAGGAGTTTCGTAAATCAAGTCAAATTGTGAAAGATATTTTTCCCAGTCAATTCCCTCTGCCTTATCAGTTCTCATTATTCCCCCTGTATTGACATTCGTAGAAAGGTGTAATATATAGGTTCTGAAAAGTCAAATATATTTCAGTCTTGAAGAGATTGACTCCCTCGGAGAAACCCGATATAATGATCGCAATGCCACATGGAAAAGATAGGAAAACCTGAAATCACCCGGACGAAAATTAACGGACCGCTCAGGGTTCACAAAGAGAATCCCCGATATTTTGCCGACCGTGATGGAAAAGCGGTATTGTTGACCGGTTCACATAACTGGAGCAATATACAGGAAATCTTTTCCCCGGACGAGGAAAAGGAATTTGATTATAGGGCCTATCTTGAATGGCTCGCAGGATTCGGGCATAATTACACAAGGGGCTGGCACTGGGAGGCGACACACTGGAACGGCTTTACCAGACCTGGCGAATTCAGTCCTGTCCGTCCTCTACCGTATGCCCGTACCGGTCCCGGAACAGCGCTTGACGATGGTCCCAAATTTGACCTGACCAGATACAACCAGAATTATTTTGACCGTCTGAGACATCGGGTTATCGAAGCGGGAGACTACGGTATTTATTTTTCCGTGATGTTGTTCCAGGGATTCAGCGTGGACAGAAGAGCGGAACATCCTACGGATAATCCGTGGGACGGGCATCCGTTCAACAGGGCAAACAATGTAAACGGAATAGACGGCAGCGCAGGCAATCCGGAAGGCGGCCGCGCCATTCATACCCTCAAGATACCTGAGGTGACAAGGCTGCAGGAAGCGTACGTACGAAAAATAATTGATACGGTGAACGACCTTGACAACGTCATATATGAAATTGGCAACGAACACTATGAGGAGTCATTTGAGTGGCAGTGTCATATGGTCAACTACATAAGGGGTTACGAAAAGACCAAGCCCAAACAGCACCTGATAGGCATGACTTCCGGTGGGGGGTCTAACGATGCTGTGACCAACAGCCAGCTTTTTTCAAGTCCTGCAGACTGGATTGCTCCACGTCAGAACAACGAGGACTTTTCAGCTTCGTATATGGACGACCCGCCTGTCAACAACGGTCGAAAAGTGATTGTCGCAGACACGGATCACTTGTGGGGTGTTGGTGGAAATATCGGATGGGCATGGAAGAGTTTCATGCGCGGGCTGCATACTGCCCTGATGGATCCCTATGAACCTCTGCATGGACTGGAAAATTATGCTGTCTGGGCGCCTTTGAATTTCCGGAACCATCCCGCGTGGGACCCTGTCCGCAGGAACATGGGTTATACCAGATATTTCGCCGAACGCGTGAACCTGGCCGCAATGATTCCCCGGCCGGAACTGGCCTCCAGCAGGTATTGTCTTGCTCAATACGGCCGGGAGTACCTGGTATATGTTCCTCAAGAAAAAGAGATATGTATAGACCTGGGAGAAGGGGGAGGGTTTTCAGTTGTCTGGTTGGATACACAGACGGGGATGCTGACTGAAGGCGATCATATTACTGGCAAAGGAGAGCTGAAACTCAATGTTCCTGTGACCGGCAGTGCAGTTGTTCTTCTGAGGAAAAAGGAGCGGCGGAGCGAAAAAAAAGGGTGAATTACTATGAACAGCAGAGAGAGGATCAACGCCATCATAGCAGGTGAAAAAGCTGACCGCTGTGGATTCTGGTTGGGGAATCCGCATAAGGACACCTGGCCGATTCTGCATAAATACTTCGGCACAAAAAATGAGGAGGAACTGCGCCAGAAATTGGGAGATGACTTTCGATGGATATCCCCGCAGTTTTTCCCTGATGCATACAAATCTCCTGACGGCAAGGAAACGTTTGAGGATGTGTTTGACGAGGGACTTGACAGGAAAAAACACGGTTCTGTCGGTCCGTTTGCAGACTGCGAGGACATTAATGAGGTTGAGGAATTCCCGTGGCCTGAGTCTGACCACTTGCATTTTAAGGCATGTCTGAGAAGTCTTAATGAGGCCGGAGATATTTACCGGGCAAGTGGATTCTGGACGTGTTTCTATCACAACGTGATGGATTTATTCGGAATGGAAAGTTACATGATAAAAATGTATACCCATCCTGAAATAGTCCATGCGGTGACAGACCATGTCTGTAAATTTTATTACGAGGCGAATGAGCGCTTCTACCGGGTTGCCGGAGATGTGATTGACGGTTTTTTCTTTGGCAATGATTTTGGGACCCAGCTCAACCTGATATGTGGACCAAAGCATTTTGACGCTTTTATCATGCCGTGGTTCACCAGATTTACCCGGCAGGCACACGACCACGGGTACCAGGTAATACTTCACTCCTGCGGTGCGATTTTCAAGGTGATAGACAGACTGATAGATGCAAGGGTTGATTGTCTCCATCCTCTTCAGGCAAAGGCGGCGGGTATGGATGCGGAGAGTCTTGCCGAAAAATTCAAAGGCAGAATATCGTTCATGGGAGGAATTGATACCCAGGAGTTGCTTGTGCGTGGAAGCCCTGAGGATGTCAAAAAAGACGTGCGCAGGATAAAACAAATCCTTGGTCCCAGGCTGATTGTCAGTCCGAGCCATGAGGCATTGCTCCCAAATGTGCCGCCAGAAAATGTACAGGTGATGGCAGAAGCGGCATTGGAATAGAAACTACCCCAGCATCCTGAAAATTTCGAAGCGATTCATACTAAACCATTTTCCTGCAGTATCAGTCAGAATAATAGGAAAA
>CAYOFY010000002.1:0-46673 GCA_964403465.1 uncultured bacterium | reverse complement strand
GGAGTAACAAGCGCGCCCGTGAGTTTGTCGTACGGCTGCCAGCCGGGAAATTCCATATCCGCGGCAAAACAAAAGGAAGATAGGTAGAATATAGCCAGAACAAATTTAATAAGCCGTTTCATTTTAAACCTCCATTGATTTTGCGTTTTAAAAAGGGTAGGCGTTTCTATCTTGGTTCCTTTACGATAACCAGGTCGTCAATGTAAACCTCTCCTGTTGTATCAAGTCTTGCACCAACTCTCGCCAGATTGGGTTTATCGTTCGTTTCAATACGTTGTTCAATAAGCTTCCATTCATCAGTATCTACGGGCACTGGATTGGGAACCCCCTGGTTGTAATATTGTCCCTCCTTATTTGTCAGATGAAGAATAACCCTTGCCGTCCCCTTGCCCTTTGCATAAAATCTTGCTATGAATACATCACCTGTTTCTGCTTCACAGCCGGCGCGAATGTAAAAACTGCCGGTCAGCAGAATTGCTCGCCTACCAGTGTGAACTTCTTTCCCGGGCTCCCCTTCCATTACTTTGAGTTTTTTTGCACCGCAGAAAAGGGAAAAGGTGGAAGGAATGATAACAAAGGGACCGTCTCTTGTCAGTTCTATGCCTTCATCAAGCGCTCTGAAAAAATACTGGTCTGAACTTATTATTATTTCCCTTACCTCTTCAAATCCTCCATCGGTTACAATGTTTTTTAACTCCTGTGCTCTTGCCAGTGCCGGAAGCAGCATCGCCGCAAGAATGGCTATGATTGCAATTACCACAAGCAGCTCTATCAGAGTGAATCCGCTTCTTTTTCTCGACATTTTCATCCTCCTCCTTTTTGTTTCGTTCTTCCCCGCTATCTGTATGTGGTAACCCCGGTCTTTTCTATTCAATTTGTTTATCATGCCCATGGCAGAGGAGAGAAAGGAATAAGATAAATAGTCAGTTTCTTGCATCCTTTTCGTTTTCTTAATTCCTAACATAAAATAATATTTTTGTCAAGCAATTTTTTGTGCTCAAAATGTGGCGGAGAGGAGTCGTTTTGAATTATTGAAAAAGATATTATCAATGTCTTTTTTTAGGAGGGCTGCCCTGTGGCATGCCGTTCTCAAAGAACGCAGCTGTTCGTAGAGAAGAAATGTCGGCTTTATGGTTCCGAAGGATTCCTTCATTTCTGCAAATCGGAATCTATCTTCGGTAACGAAAAGCCAGTCGTATCCCAGGCCAAGACATTTTCCTCTTAAAAGTCCCACGGGATTATCGCTTCCATAAAGAATTTTTGATGCGCCTATCTCGGTAAGCAGGAGCTGAAAAACATCGGTATCTGATACTGCGGAGATGTCAAAATATATTTCCCTGTCTTTGAATTCCAAAAGTTTGTGAGAAATAATTTCAAGATGAGCCGACATGAAGGAGCGGCCGCAGTGGGCAAGGTTCCAGCGGGCATTGGGGTACCTGTCGGACAGCCTCAGTACGTCGTTGAAATTCGTCATGTCAGCTATCCCTGCCTTCCGGGAGAGGTGCAGCGTAACAACAAGTTTATATCTATCTGCTATTGATATCTGTTTTTCGGTAAGGAAGTCGGTTATCCTTGAATTTTCGGAATTTCTGCGTGAAAAACATTTATAGGGTTTGAAACCAACAGCCCTTCTTTCTTCAACCTCCTCAAGTATGTAATCATTGCTCATTTCCGGTGAAATAAGCAGGAGACGTTTGCAATTTTTGAATATCTGTGTCTGACGGTAAACAAAGTCATTCTGTCTCATCAGATTGCTGCCGGGATACGGCCAGCCGGTAACAAGGAAAGAAACGTTCTTTGCCGGGAAAAGGACGTTATTATATTCTATCTGTTTTCTTATCCCGTATAACGGCAATTTTTTAAATAGTCCAAATCTCTTTGGCGCAGATGCAGGCAGGTCTTTTAACCTGAAAATATGGCTGTGGAAATCAAAGAGTTCATCCGGAAGAAAACTTTTCAGTTCATTATTCCATACTGCCCTATCCACTTTTTCTATTCTTATATTCATTGCGCCGGTACTGCATGAATTCATCTGGGTAATTCAACCACGTTGGTCAGGGAAACTTTATCAGTCCCAAGAGTCACCTTACCCTGAACCCTCAAGTTGGAAAGAACCACTTTCGCGTCAGCGCATGGTATTTCTATATCACGCAACGCGCTGTTGGAAATCTGTATTGATTCAGGGACGTTGAAGAAGACCTTTCCCGCAGCGCCAATATTTTCCAGGGTTGCCCAGGTAACACCGCCTGGCTGGGGTCTGTCAACATATAGAAAATAACCGTCAGGGCCCAGCCCTTCGCTGTGTGCCATATAGACACTCACTCCGGCCGTGTAATTATTGCCGATGAAAATATTGGCTTTTGTGCCGGAACTGGCCAGGAAACAGGCATTGAGAAAATACGGTTTCCCTCCCCGTATATAAACGTTGTATTCCCCATACTTCCCGCTGGCAAACTCACAGGTGTCAAAGAGAATGATCAGTGCCTGGGCGGATTCCACGGTCATCTGTGCATCGTCCGTTCCTTTTTCACTCCCGCAATTTGTAAACTTGCTGTTTCGGAAAGCAATAACATCAACCTGGGGTCCGCCTGCCGGATGGTTTTCGCGCCACGTGGCAATGCGAAGCCCGTACCTGGCACAGCTTCGGATGTGTACGTTATCGCCTCTGAAACCGCTGCTGCTACTGTAGGCGTCCAGAATCAATCCATCCTGAGCCCTCCCCCCGCCGTCAAGTTTCAGGCCGTCAAATACTATCTGGCTGCAGTCGTAAACCAGCATCATGGGCCGGTCCTGCGGTCCTTTTGAATCCCAGAAGATGCCCCTGCAGTCGGCCGTCCGCAGGTTGTTTGAACGGAAACCGCCGTGCATTACTATTCGCACGCCAAAACGGTAGTTGAGTTTAAGAGTATCTGAAATCAGGTACTTGCCGGCAGGGAAGAAGATTATCTGCCCGTGAT
The DNA here is from genome assembly GCA_964403465.1 of uncultured bacterium. GTDB lineage: Bacteria > Ratteibacteria > UBA8468 > B48-G9 > JAFGKM01 > JAFGKM01. The sequence goes on along the minus strand of CAYOFY010000002.1, from coordinate 43,716 downwards.
CCACGTTTTTAAATATTTGCTGAAGAACCTTTGTGTCATCGGTGACTCCGTCGCCTTTTGCTCCAAGTTCGCGGACGTTCAGGACATCGTTAACCGGCGGAGCCCATCCGCTTTGCGGGAGAGGTCCGGCAGGACCCATGGGTTCCTTGCCGGTAGGCAGATAGTTGTATTCAGAGATATCGGGCAGGCCCTGAGATTCTGAACCATTTTCCGCAGAGGTGTTTTCAATAAAACATATAAGGAATAGAATTCCTGTCAGGAGAAGGGAAATTTTCATAATGCGCATTTTTCCTCCTATCCAATAGTCTTGCAGATTCTCTTATATTTTGCCTGTCGTTTTTGCTCAAGAAACATCCGCTTCCATTTGATGAATAAAAATGTATTGCTGTCGTTGTTATAAATCATTATCGCTTTTTATTCATCATGTTATCTGTTTTCTGTATCTTTCCTGGTATAACTTTTCGTTGTAGGGAGCGCGTCTTCCAATGCACTTTTCACGCGGGCACAGCATGCAGCTTTCAAACGACGTCTCTGTCGGAAAGATAATCCCGGATATGGATTTTGTCGGAAGCATGAGAAAACTATCTGTAAGAACAACGCCCGCGGTCTCCTTGACGTTGCCCAGTAATTCAAAAAGCGGTTTCTGCTGTTCTATTGGCCAGTCTTCAAGCGAGCCGGGAGCCATTGTGGAAAATTTTGAAAGATGGTAGGTTCCTTTTATATAATCGCGTGCAAATTTTGTGGCCGCGGCCAGAGCTGCTTTTTTTATATGGTCTGCAAGATAGGCGAAAAGGGGGTCGTGATGAGTTTTAGACCATTCCTCAAGTTCTATGCCGCATGTCATGACATAGGGAAAAACCCTGTGTGCCTTTTCAAGGTTTACGCTCAAAACCCTGCTCTTAAACTTTTTTCCCCCGATGACCACCGTATCCCCGGTTCTTTCGTCTATATAGGAAACTCTGTAAACTGCCTTAGGTGCTCCCGTAATTTCTGCTTCTCTGAGCAAATCCTTCAACGAATCAGAATCTTCAGAATCCCTTGAAATCCTGAGTGTGTCGGCTGCCTTCTCAGCATCAATGCTGAAAGGGATATTATCCAGAAGGAAAAGTCCGTCAGTACAGGTAATATTTGCATTTTTCATTTCAAACCCCTTATGAATTCAATTATTTTTCTTGCAACATCTTCTTTTTTCATTCTTCTGAACTTTTCAATCCTACCGTCCCCATGCACAAAGATGGTTCTTGATGGCTTTTCAGTAAAAAAGTCAGGGGTGTCCGCAACGATTAAATCAAGTTTTTTCTCTTTCATCTTCTTTTCGGCGTTTCTTATCATATTATCTGTTTCAAGGGCAAATCCTATAACAATTTGCTGCTTTCTGATTCTGGCCACCTCTTTCAGGATATCTGGATTGGGTATAAGTTTAAGTTTCCAGGTATTTTTTTGCTTTATTTTTTGGGAGTTTTTCTTGTGAGGTTTCCAGTCGCTCACAGCTGCTGTCATGATGAGCATGTGGGACTTCGGGAATGCAGACAATATGGCCTCCAACATCTGTATTGCCGTTTCAACGTGAAAAATCTTGACTCCCTTCGGCGGTTCAAGATGGGTGGGACCGCTGACAAGGGTAACTTCATGTCCATTTTTCACGCATTCCTCCGCAATCAGATAACCCATGCGTCCCGTTGAAGGATTGCTTATGAACCTTACCGGGTCCATGTATTCCCTTGTTGGACCTGCGCTAACGAGTATTTTCATTTATCCCGCTTGCCCCGTTTTTTATTTGCGGGGAACCGACGATTTTTGTCGTTGCGAGCCCCGATTTTTTTAGGGGGCGTGGCAATCTCAACCTTTTCCCTCTTCTGAGGGGTTATGATTTACCTTTCACCACCCATTCAAGTTCTGCTTCTATAAAGGAATCTATCTCGCCGTCCATAACCGCATCAACGTTTCCGGTCTCAAATCCTGTTCTGTGGTCCTTGACCATTGTATATGGACAGAACACATAAGATCTTATCTGGCTGCCCCACTCTATCTTTTTTTGAACTCCCCTTCTCTCCGCCTCGGCTTTTTCCCGCTCATCAAGTTCATGCTGGTACAGACGGCTTTTAAGAATTTTTAAAGCCAGCTCCCTGTTTTTGAACTGTGACCTTTCATTCTGGCATTGTACCACTATGCCGGTGGGTAAATGTTTTATCCGTATGGCTGTTTCAACCTTGTTGACGTTCTGCCCTCCTGCGCCACCAGCCCTGTACGTATCTATCTCAATATCTTCTTCCCTGATTTCAATATTTATATCCTTGGGAACTTCGGGTATAACATTGACTGCGGCGAAACTCGTATGTCTCCTCTTGTTTGAATCAAAAGGGGAGATTCTTACAAGGCGGTGTACACCGTTTTCGCCTTTGAGGTACCCGTATGCATATGCTCCCGATATGATGGCTGTAATCCTCTTGATGCCCGCTTCTTCCCCTGGAAGAGAATCAACCACGTTGACACCAAAACCTTTTTTTGCCGACCACTTGCTGTATAATCTCCACAACATACTTACCCAGTCGCATGCCTCAGTTCCTCCTGCGCCGGAATGCAATTCTATGATTGCATTCTTAGCATCCTCTTCTGCAGTCCACATGAGATTTATTTTAATCTTTGCTATTGATTTATCTATCTCCTCAATTAATCTCGCGCCCTCTCTTTCCATCTCCTCGTCTTCGCCCGAAGATAAGAGTTCAATGATGGTATTCAGGTGTTCAAGTCTGTTGTCTATTTCTTTGACCGCATTAAGTTTTTCGCTCAAAGCGTTCCACCGGTCCATTTTTTCCCTGTCATCCCTCGGATTCCAGAATCCCTTTTTCGCGCGTTCCTCTTCAAGTGCGGAAAATTCAGCACGCTTGCCTTTTATTCCAAAGGTCTCTTTGGTTTTCTCAAAATTTGAGAGTAACCGCGAATATTTCTCCTTCATCTGATCTATTTCAACTTTCATTGATTTTTCTCCATGCGACTTCCATCAGAGGATTGATTCCCCTGCCCGTCATTGCGGAGATAAAATAGACCTCGCTGAATGTTTCTTTGAAAACATCAATGTTCTTTTTTGATTCCGGGATGTCTATCTTATTGCCCGCAATAACCTCGGGTTTCTCATACAAGGTCTTGCTGTATCTGGCAATCTCTTTTCTTATATTATAATATTTTTCCAGGGGGTTGGGAACGGATAAGTCCACCAGGTGCAGGAGTATTTTTGTCCGTTCTATGTGCTTCAGAAACTGATAACCAAGGCCTTTACCCTCGGACGCCCCTTCTATGATGCCCGGTATATCAGCGATAACAAAACTTCTCTCTTCACCCAGTTTGACAACGCCAAGGTTCGGGGCGATTGTTGTGAAAGGATAATCGGCTATCTTGGGCCTTGCGGAAGAGACTTTTGAAATAAGTGTTGACTTCCCGCTGTTCGGATAGCCGATTATTCCAACGTCTGCAAGAAGTTTAAGTTCAAGTTTCAGGTGCTTTTCCTCTCCGCTCACTCCTTTTGTTGCCGTTCTCGGTGCCTGATTTGTGGCTGATTTGAAAAAGGCATTTCCTTTTCCTCCCTCACCCCCTCGTGCGGCGAGAAAAGTTGCCCCGTCTTCCGCAAGATCGGCCAAGAAAGAATTCCCGCTTTCCTTGATTTCTTCAACGACCGTTCCCACGGGCAGGGAAATTGCAAGATTCCTGCCGGATCTTCCTTCCTTGTTGCTGCCGCTTCCATGAGATCCATCCTCGGCCCTGAAGTGTTTTCTGTACCTGAAATCTATCAATGTATGGATATCTTTTTTTGCCACAAGCAGAATGTCGGCCCCTTTGCCTCCGTCCCCGCCGGACGGCCCGCCTCTGGGAACATATTTTTCCCTCCTGAAAGCGATACAACCGTTACCGCCGTCTCCAGCCTTTATCCATATTTTTGCTTCGTCAATGAATCTGGGCATTAAAAATCTCCCTTCAATTCAGTGCTTTTTGAGATTACTTCTATCGCCTGTTTGACCGGTATCCCGATCTTTACGAGTTGGTGCGGAGAGGCCTTTGAAAGCGAATTCGTATCAGGGAAATGAAAAAGTATTTTTCTTTTTCTGCGTTCCCCTATACCTGGTATTTCATCAAGAAAGGAGGACAGGGCTCCCTTACCTCTCAGATTTCTGTGATAGCAGAGTGCAAACCTGTGGGCTTCGTCCCTTACTGCCTGCAGGAGATGAAGTTCGGGAGAGTCATCGCTCAATCTGATAATACCCGCAACTCCGGACCGATATATCTCCTCGTTTCTTTTTGCAAGTGATATCACCGGTATGTCAATCCCCCTGTTTTTCAGGGCTCTGACCGCAGTATTCAGCTGGCCTTTTCCACCATCAACCAGGATTAGATCCGGAAATTTCTTTTCATCTTCATCAGGGCCAAACCTTCTTGCCAGAACTTCCATGAGCATGCCACAGTCATCTATCCCATGTCTGAGGATTATCCTGTATTTCCTGTAGTTCCGGGTATCCTTCACACCGCCCTTGAAAGATATCCTGCTTGCTGTAGAATAGATACCGGATATATTGGAAACATCATATCCTTCAATATGATAAGGAATTCTATCGAGTTTCAAGATTTCCTTCAGGTTGGGCAGAACGTTACTCTCGCTGTACGAGAGTAGTGTTTTTTCATCCCTGATCGGGAATCGTTTTTCCATCTCCTCAAGCATGAACAGACGTTTTTTTATTTCCTGCGCTCTTTCAAATTCAAGGTTCCTGATCGCAACGGAGAGTTGCTTTTTCAAAATCTTGATGAATTTACGATAATCCCCTTCAAAAAAAGCGGTTATTCCCCGAACTATCCCCCTGTACTCTTTCCGGGATATCCTGCCCGCACATGGAGCAGAACATCTGCCTATATGATACTGTGTGCACAGACGAACTTTCTTTCTCAAATCATACCTGCAATTTCTGACAGGATAATATCTCCTGACAAATTTTATTATCCCTCTAAGGAATTCAATATTTGTGAACGGTCCGAAATAACGAGATCTATCGTCTTTTTTTTCTCTGACAATCCGAAGGGTCGGGTATTTTTCAGCCGTTATTTTGACGAAAGGATAACTCTTGTCATCCTTGAGATTAACGTTATATTTGGGGCGATATTTCTTTATTAGATTATTCTCGAGGATCAGGGCTTCCGCCTCGGAGGCGACAGGAATAAAATCAAAATCTTCTATTCTATCGGAAAGGGCCAGATTCTTTATGTCGTTTTTGCCTTCCTGAAAGTATGATGAAATTCTTCTCTTGAGGGATAGCGCCTTTCCCGTATATATTACGGAACCATCCCTGCCTTTCATTAGATATACGCCGGGGATGTCAGGCGTTTTGCTCAGTTTTTCCAGAAGATTCTTCCTTTTGTCCATCCTTTCTGTTTTCTTTGGCTTGTTCCTTCTCCAATTCGTCAACGTAATTCATCTGCAGGTCGGCAATTAGTCCAGTTAATATTCTTTCTTCGTCTTTTGTCAGGTTGCCTCTTGTTTTCTCTCTGAGCATTTCGATTATGTCTATAATCTGTTTTGCCATTTCAAGGTTTCGTTCAACCTTTCCCGTAACGGGATTTGGAACCTTGCCCATGACCTGCCATCCCCATTGTGCGAAAAAATTAACGACAAAACTGAAAAGTTCTTCAGCCATACCTATCCTCCTGCAAAGTTCTGTTTATTAAAATATATCATCAATATTATAGCATACCCGGGGATAGATGGGGAAAGCTTGCGATTCATCGAGTTCCAGCAAGAATTCTGACAATTGCCTCCACCGGGGGGATGATCAAACTGAATCCGCCAAGCAGCAGAAATGCCAGGACGAGCATAAATCCCATCTTTTCAAGTTGGTTATATCTATAACGTATGCTTTCGGGCAGAAAAACGCCGAGGATTCTTGAACCGTCAAGAGGCGGTATGGGTATTAGATTGAAAAACGCGAGGATGAAGTTTATACTGCCAGTGAATAAAAAAATGTCCTTTGTAAATCCTCCTGCTAAATTTCTGGAAAGCAGTGCAAATATCGTACCGAGCAGAATATTGCTGGCCGGACCGGCAATTCCCACTGAAAACATGCCTTTGTCATAGTCCCTGAAATTGAAAGGATTGATTGGCACCGGCTTTGCCCATCCAATGATGAACATCTGTCCCCTTGTTACAATGGAGCTCAGAATTAAAAGCACGGGCAATAGAAGTGTGCCTACCGGGTCTATGTGCGGTATCGGGTTGAATGTCAGGCGTCCAAGAAGGCGGGCTGTGTCATCCCCGTTAAGATAAGCCACATAACCATGGGAAAACTCATGCACCACAACGGAGAAAAAAAGTATGAACAGAAATATGATGAACTGTATACTCTGCATCGGTTTCCTGTTTCCTTCGCAAGAGAGTGATGTTTTCCGGCATTAGGGATTTCCCCGGGGCCGGCTCCCATATTTTAGCCGTAAATGGAACATGATACCGTCCCACCTGCTCAAATCCTGATCGCTCTTTTCCCGACAAGGAGAAGAAGACAGAGCAAATAAACAAAAACCGCTACCATTATACCGGTAATGAGGACAAAAGACAACGGATATGCACCACTAACCGCATTCCTGTAGAAATATATTGCTATTCCCATAACGGAAGCAGAAACAAGAGTTTTGATGAAAAAGGGCGCTATTTTCCTGAAATTCATCCTTACATGTTTCATGTTGAAAATGACCGCGAGAGCAATGAAATTTGTTATCCCTACGAGTGATGTTGAAAGAGCTATTCCGTTGTGTCCCATATACTTCATAAGAACGATATCCAGTACAAAATTTACAAGTATGCTGACTATCCCGACCCTTACGGGGGTGGACGTATCCTTGCAAGCATAAAAAGCCCGGCTCCAGACCGAAACCCCGCCGTATCCAAGCAGTCCTATGGAATAAAAAGCAAGGGGGGAAGCCGCCAGAGAAACGGATCTGGCGCTGAACATTCCCCTTGCAAAAAGAAAGGAAACTATCTCGTTTCGGAATATAATCATCCCGAATATAAAAGGAAGGAGCAGTATTGCCAGCAAATGAAATGAGAACTCAAGGTTTTTCGTAAATTGCGAATAGTCGTGTACCGAAATGTTCTCTGAAAACCAGGGCAGGATGGCGGTTGAAATGGCAATTGCGAAAACACCGAGAGGAAGCTGGAAAATGCGCGTGCTGTACCAGAGTCCTGATACCGCACCTTCGTACAAAAGGTTTGCAAGGGAGTAGTCGACAAGAAGGTTTATCGGCACTACCGCGACTCCTATAATCATGGGTGCAAGAAGTTTCCCCATCGTTTTTATGGCAGGATGTCTAAAATCGAAATTGAGACGTATCCTGTAACCTTTCTTCAATACGGGTATCAGCGTGAATAAAAACTGGCCTGCTCCTCCCATTATGACAGCAATGCATAGGCCGATAATTTTTTCCTGCAGGGTGTTCCCGAATAGCGGGAGAAACAGAAATAGCGCGGCGATCCATACCCCGTCCAAAATGATTGGAGACAGTGAAGGCAAAAAGAAAATTTTATGAACATTCAAAACCCCCATATTAAGGGCCGTGAGCGATATAAATATCAGGTACGGAAAAGTAAACCTCAGGAGGATGCAGGTCCACCACCACTTTGAATCAGCCCTGATAAAAGACGTTGAAACAAAACTCAAAATAAGTACTGCGATGAACAGAGCAATCGTAACAAGGAGGGACAGCGTGAAACAACTATTGAATATTGATATGCTTTCTCTTCTCCTGTCCGGGGTGTCATTTGCGTAATCTGTGAAGACAGGCACGAATGCAGTATTCAAAGCTCCTTCTGCCAGGAGACCTCTGAAAAAATTAGGTATCATGAATGCAATGAGGAACGCATCATATATGTGCGTGGTGCCGAAAAAATTAGCGGTTGAGATTTCTCTGGCGAGACCGAAAAACCTTGCTATGATTGTCCCGAGAGAAACAAGCGATATCGCTCTTATTACTTTTTTTGAGCTCATTTCTTAGTTCTCAAAAGGGGGAAGAAGATTACTTCCCTTATGGAAGGAGAATCTGTCATCAGCATCACAAGCCGGTCAACCCCTATTCCAAGGCCTCCCGCCGGAGGCATTCCATATTCAAGGGCTTCAATGTAATCCTCGTCAACTTTCTTGCTCCTGTCATTCTCGGGAACATTTCCTGCGGATTCCCTGAATCTTTTATGCTGTTCGAACGGATCGTTTAGTTCGGAATATGCATTTGCGATCTCAAGGCCACCTATGAAGAGTTCAAACCTCTCTGCTATCTGAGAATTGTCCCTGTAGGATTTTGCAAGCGGGGATATTTCCGAAGGATATTCATAGACAAATGTGGGATTCAGAAGATTGGGCTGGATTTTTTTCTTGAAGATAGTGTCCAGGATTCCAAAAATATCGTTCCTGTCATCGTCGGCAATTTGAATACCGAGTTCCTCCGCATGCCTGATTGTTCTATCAATGTCTCTCCAGTTTTGAAGACCCGCCGAGGTGAAAATCTCATTCCAGGTAATCTTCTTCCAGGGAAGAGTCAGATCAATCTTCCCGCCCTGATATTCAATCGAAAGCCCGCCGTTAATCCTTTCGGCCAGATAGGTAATAAGCAATTCCGTGATTTCCATCATCTCCCTGTAATCACCGTATGCTGAATAGAGTTCCAGCATTGTAAACTCGGGGTTATGCAGGGGGGAAATACCTTCATTTCTGAATGATCTGTTAATCTCGTATATCTTTTCAAAACTGCCGACAAGAAGGCGCTTGAGATAAAGCTCCGGCGCAATCCGGAGGTAAAGACTCATATCAAGCGTATTATGGTGCGTTATGAAAGGTCTGGCAATGGCACCTCCCGGTATCGGGTGCATCATGGGTGTGTCAACCTCAATGAAATCCCTCTTGTTGAGAAATTCTCGCATGTGCTGGAGCATCCTGATCCGCTTGTTGAAAACCTCTCTGACGTCATTGTTCATTATGAGGTCAAGGTAGCGTTTTCTGAATCTTATCTCAACATCCCTGAGCCCGTGCCACTTTTCAGGCAGGGGGTTTATGGATTTCGCAAGGATTGAAAGATGCTTTATAACGATTGTAAGCTCACCTGTTTTTGTTCGGAAGGCATCCCCGTCAACCCCGATTATGTCGCCGATATCAAGGTTTTCAAATATTGAAAGGGAGATTTCATCCGCCATGTTTTTTTTGAAATAAAGTTGTATTTTGCCGCTGTTGTCTTTTATGTCAAGGAAGGATGATCCGCCATGTTTTCTCACCGCCATTATCCTGCCGGCAACCTTAACATTCACATCCCCTTCTTTTATCAGGGAAATATCCGTCTTATTGAAAGTTCTCCCGTAGACATCAATACCCATCTTCTTCAGTTTTTCAAGTTTTTCGATTCTCTGGCTGCGTATGTCTTCTTCACTCATCTGGTTCCCCTTTTTTCTTGATTCTTACAAGACGGACTTTCTTTGTATCGGAATCCTGGATAAGAAACTCGTAGCCCCTGTAGACGAAACTTTCTCCTTTGAGGGGAAATTTACCGAGACGGTCAAGAACAAAACCTGCTATGGTTTCAAACTCCCCGACAGGTATATCCATTCCTATTTGCTCGTTTGCCTTCTCGATTTCCATCTCTCCGGATACAAGGAAGCTGCCATCCTCCTGGGACTGTAACTCCTTCACCTCCTTCTTGTATTCGTCTGAAATTTCCCCAACAATTTCCTCAAGGAGGTCTTCCATCGTGACAAGTCCCCCAGTACCGCCGTATTCGTCAACGACTATCGCCATCTGCATCTTTTTTTCCTGCAGTTCCCTTAACAGTTCGCTTATCTTCTTGCTTTCCGGCACAAAATATGGATGGCGCATACAGTCTCTGGTCCGCGCCTGCTGTCCCTGTTGCGATTCAGGTATCCTCATTGCCACGATGTCTTTTATATAAACTATTCCTGTTATCCTGTCTATATTGTCCTTATATACGGGAATTCTTGAATATCCTTCCCGGGCCATAAGATTTATTACTTCTTCCAGAGAGGAATCTTCGCTCACAGCCACGATATTGATCCTTGCCGTCATGACTTCCCTCACCATTTTATCGCCGAGTTCAAATATACTGTCGATCATGTTTCTTTCTTCTTCTTCAATAATGCCTTCCTCCTCTCCAGCGCTGATCATGGCCTTAAGATCCTCCTCCGTCAGAACAGGAATAATTGATTCTATTCTTCCGCCGAAAATCCTGATGAGAAATTGAGAAAACACGACGAGTACTTTTATAACGGGTTTGAAGAGAATGGAAAAGAATTTCACCGGAATCGCAAAAAAATAAGCAACCGACTCCGAATATTTTTTTGCAAAACTTTTCGGGATTATTTCACCAAAAACAAGGATGAGAAAGGTCATTATTCCTGTGATAATTATCGCACTGAACTTGTGAAAATATCTGTAACTCAAAGCCGCTGCCATAACCGAAGCCGAAATGTTAACTATGTTATTGCCCACCAGAGCGGTAACAAGAATCTTATTCGGGTCTTCAAACCACAAGCCCATCCGTTTCGCTCTCTTATCTTTTCTCCCGGCTATTTTCTGCAGGTGGTGCCTTCCGAGGGAGATGAAGGCAGTTTCAGAGGCCGAAAAAAATGCAGATAGCAGTATAAATATGCCTATTGATATGTAATAGAAAAATAAAGAGGGCTGATTCATTTTATCAGATAGTTACTCCACTTTTGTAAAGAAATATCGGAGTTTTTACAAAATTCCTTCTTATATGAAAGGTATGTTCTTATGAAATTCTCGAGGAACGCCAGTTTATCAACGGGTTTGCCGATTATCTCCAGCATTGAAATTCCGACCTGTCTATCCTCCACATCGTTGTTTATATTTATGCCTATGCCTGCTATGTAAGAACCTTCCTTTCTTATGAGCAACATGCCTGCTATCTTTCTACCCGCAGTTATTATATCATTAGGTAATTTGATATTGCAATTTATCCCAAAAATTTTCATTGATTCAACAATGCTAAGAGAGATCATTTCGGAAAGAAAGTTAGTGGATGGTTCCTTTTTGATTATCCATGAAAAGTAGAGCCCTCCAAATGGAGAAAACCAGGTCCTGCCGTATCTTCCTCTGCCCTTTGATTGTTCATCCGCGGTGATAATAATATTCTGCTCTTTTCCGAGAAACTCCTCTGCCACATCCATGGTTGAAGAGACCTTGCCGAAGGAATAAACAGGTATGCCGAGTATTTCCAGGGTTCGTTCCATTTAATCTGCTAGTATCTGCATGCCATCTCATTTAATAGCATGCCAATGCCTTCCATGGCAAGATGGTTTCTCACCATTTTCCTTCGCATTATGGAATCCTTGAATCCTGTGCTGCCTCCCCCGGTGAGGACAATCGTTGCAGAAGGATATTTACGAAAGGCGATATCCAGGATATTATTGATAGCTCCTTCAATTCCGTATTTCATTCCTGAATATATTGCCTCATTGGTATCCTTGCCGGGGAAATTCACCCTTGCCGGTTTTATGTTTTTTATCATGGCGGTTGTTTCCAGGGCGCCAATCCATAAATCCACACCGGGCATGATAATCCCGCCTGAAAAGATTCCTTTTGATGAAACGATATCAATGGTTATGGCTGTTCCGATGTCAACGACAATCACCGGTGTACCGAATAATTCCTTCGCGGCCTTGCAGTTCAAAACCCTGTCAATTCCGACACATTCGGCATTTCTTATTCCAAACGGAATACCGCAATCCGCGGGATTGAGAACAACCACATCTTTGCCATAGGTCTTTTTGAATGTTCTTATGATTGGGCGATTTGCCTCAGGGACTACGGAAGCCATGCCTATCAATTCTGGTTTTAGGGTTTCCCATCCGAAAGGTACATCATCCGCCGAGCCACGTCTGGTGGGTGCTGTATGAACTTCCTCAAGATTCGTGTTCTTGAAAAGTCCGTATTTTATTCGCGTGTTTCCAATCTCGATTCCAATAATGTCCATGCTACTTATATTCCGAGACCCTCATTTCGGTAACAATCAATTCCTTGCCCTGATTTATGTCTATGCCTTTTGCGGTAATTATGAAGTTTTCGGAGAAGGCGCTTTCCGTATCAGCAATATATATTCTTTTCCCGTCAAGGAAAATTACCGCCCTGTCTCCTTTCTTTGAAAAAGCAAGGTGGTGAACGCCCTCTTCCATATTTATTCCAGGAATCAAATTCCCCGCAATCCTTATTGAACCGTTTTCTATGACTGTTTCAGGCAGGTTTGCGTACTTGAAAGGGAGTGATGTTTGAGGGTCCGGTGCAAAGAATGTCAACTCTACAGAATAATCCCCGGATACCTTTATCTTTCTCTGAACTCTGCCCATTTTCAAAAACCTAAGCCATTTTTTACCCTCATAAAGCGCCACCTCAACTGATGTATCTGCAATTATCCAGCCTTCAGGGATGGCTCCGACGTCATACTTGTTGAAATCCTCTGAAAAAATGGAGTTCTGTCCGGGTGCAAAGGTATCCTGTCCCCCGATTATTCCAAGGCCTTTCTTCTCACCAGATGTTGGCTGAACTGTTGAGGGTTTGCCTTCAGACGTATACCTGTAATAATCCGCGGGTACGCTGCTTACAATCTCGCCTATGGCATTATCAAGCATTACCATGACCGCCTTTTCCATAGGAGTATTCTGGTAACTTTCAAATCCTGCACCCAGGGCAACACCACCTATAAGTCCTCCGCCTATAACACCGAGGCTTGACTTTGAGGAATATCCTTCAACCGTGCCTGTTTTTATTATCCTTCTCGTTCTGACATCCACCAGTCGGATACTTGCAGCAATATACGCCTCCTTCTTTTCTATCTTGAGTCCTCCGCCTATTTTAAGAGGAATAGGTATGACAATACCACCCCCGCCCTTTCCCTGATAGTCCGGCTCAAATGCGGTGATTGCTCCCGTCAGAAGAATATCGGCGGTCTCAAATGTCCCTTTCTCAGGCGCATCAGCCGCCCAGCCGCTTTCGCCCAATTCATATTCCCCCTTAAGTTCTTCCACGGCTGCTTTTTCAAGAACAATGAATCTATTGGTTTTGAAAAGAGAGTCTATGAGCATCTCCTGCATTCCATCGCCAATCCTGCCGTATGCCTTGCCTGCCTTGACCTCAAAACTTCCAACGGCTATTCTTGCCTTTGGTCCACTGTAGGATACGATATCCGACGCGGACGCACCTCCGGTGGTAACTTTTGTCTTCACTTCAGCTCCCCGGGTTGGACAGGAAGCGAATAAAACAGATGCGAACAGCAAAGATATAAATTTTTTTAACATTAATTGCCCCCTTGTTAGATAAATATACCACCAGAAATTCCTTTTTGCAATATGATGCAGAACTTGACCGTACTGCCAAACAGTGTAAAATGAATGGCATGAAAATACTCTACATATTGATGATAATTTTCATTTGCGGCCTGATAGGAACAGCCCTGAACGAATTGTTACTGCTTTTTATTCCGGAACAATGGGCAATATACAGCATAATGGCATCATCCTTGAAACCTCTATGGAGTATTGAAAAACTGGATCTGATAGTACTGTCTGTCAATTTCGGGATTACGTTTAACTTTAACATCCTGACCCTTGCGGGAATAATAGCCGGGTCTCTTTTCAGTCTTCGCAAATTGTAGGACAGTTATTCTATTTCTTTCTCAACGGCGGGGTGTTCCTGCCCCTCAACTATACGTTCCATAAGTTCCTGTATCTGCCTGTCGCTTTCATCCACATAATTTTCCCTGTGTGTCTTGAATTTCTCAATAAGGTCCGCTGCATAACGTCCGCCAAGGAAGTGCGGAAGTATTACATAATCCGCACCATTCTCATACAGAATCAGGGCATCTGAAATCTGCCTTGCAGTTAAGATAAGAACCGTCTCTTTATTTTTGTCCCTCATAAATCTTATCAACAGCAGATTTGTGGAGAAGTCAGGAACTGTAGAGATAACCATACGTGCTCTGGCAATTCTTAGTGCCTCAAGGAGTTCAACATCCTCCGCATCGCCATATACACAGTTTACCTTTCTCTTCCTCAGATTTTTAATAATCACAGGATTGAAATCAACAACAAGAATATCAGAATATAGTTTCTGTAAACTTTTGAGGACGGCGAACCCCGTTCTATTATATCCTATGAGGAAATGCGAGAATTTCTTTGCAAGCAATTCCCGTTCCACGACCTGCTTTCTTTCAAAGATTGACAGGTATTTTGAAATGACAGGATAAATCTTATCGGAATAGAGGACCATATAGCTTGAACCTGCAATCGTGATAATGCCCACCAGCGTAACGAAGGACAGGACATTTTCGGAGATATGACCTGCCTTTACACCCATGGCTGTCAGTATGAGGGAAAACTCCGAAATCTGCGCTACGGTAAGCCCGGCATGAAAACTGGTTCGTTTGCTGTATCCGGAAATACCCATCAGAAACATAACAATCAGGGGCTTGAACACCAGAATAAAGACGGAGAACAAAACAGATATCAGGATAAAACTGTGATTCTGCTTGAATACCAGATTGCTCCCAAGAAAAACAAAAAAGAAGATAATAAAAAAATCGCGCAGAATTTTCAATTTTGATGCAATGGCGTAATTATAGGTGGTTGAAGAAAGCAGAATGCCTGCAATCAGTGCTCCGATTTCCATAGAAAGTCCGGCGTGCTGAAACAAAAACGCAAGCCCGAGTCCCCACACAATCACAAACAGGAACAAGAATTCCTGGGACTCCAGAAGAAAATCTGTAACTCCAAGCAGTATAAATCTCGTAAACAGCACAAATCCAGCAATAAGCGCAATCCCCTTTGCAAATATAAGTATGATGCCAATTCCAGGATAAGCCCCTTTCATAAGGGATGCTATGACCATCATGGCTAGCATTGCAACAAAATCCTGAACAAGCAAAATACCCATTGATACTTTTCCGTGCAATTTTTCGACGTCGTCTTTGTCAGACAGGAGTTTCATAATTATGATTGTTGAGGAGAAAGTGAGAGCGATGGCGATGTAAAGAGAGGACAGTTGAGGGAATTTAAATATCAGCGCTATGAAATATCCCAGGATAAATGTGAATATGATCTGTCCGGCACCGGTAATGGCGGCAATCCTTCCCACGTCCTTTATAACTTTTGGTGAGAAATTCAGTCCGACCAAAAAGAGAAGGAAAGATATGCCGAATTCCGAGAAAACATTTATTATTTCAGCGTTGTGTATTATATTGAGAACAAAAGGTCCGCAATAATCCCTGAGATTATGTATCCGATAGTAAGTGGTTGTTTCAGCAACCGCATTACGAGAGATACCCCAAAAATCGCCAGTATCAATAGACTGAATTGCGTAATTACTGGTGCCATTTCCATGAATTAAAATCCGTATCCGTGTTTCTTCCCGAAATCCAGAATATCCCCGTAGGACACAATACCGGCAGTGGTGCCGATGGCAGTGGCTATTTTTGCACCGGCAAGATTGGCCAGCATTCCGCATTTTTCAAACGAGAATTCCCTGACTATCCCGGCAATGAATCCTGCTGCGTATGCATCCCCGCATCCCGTGGTATCCACAACGTCAATGTCAAGGGCCTTGAACCTGTAACTCTCTTTCCTGCTGTTGCAGATAAAAGAGCCGTCTCCTCCCATTTTTAACCCTACGTTCTTTACCCCCCTGTCCATCAAAAAATCGGCGATCTCTTCAGGCCTTTCTTTTTTCGTTATCATCTTTGCTTCTTCAATACTTGGAAGGAAGTAATCCACATACGGGAGTGATTCTTCAATCAATTCCAACCATCTGCCTCTTGAATCCCATGCGGTGTCAAAGGTAGTTATGAGTCCAAGTTCCTTTGCTTTCTTGAACGTCTGCGCAAGAGGTTTGCCGTCAAATCCCGGCATGAGGAATGCCCCGGCAATATGGAGGAGAGGGAATCTTCTCACGAAATTGAAGTCTATGTCCTCCAAATGGAGGTCGCCATTTGCGCCCGTGGAGTGTATGAAGGACCTCTCGCCATCTGAATGAATGAAGACAAGCGTTCCGGATGTCGTTTTGTCCCTGCTTACTTTGACCCCTGTCACATCTATATTCTCTTCCTTCAGTTTGCCGATAAGAAACCTGCCGAGATTATCATCACCCACTTTGCCTATGACTGAAACCTGCACGCCGAGTCTGGTCAGTATGACTCCCGTGTTGGAAGCACATCCTCCTATATGCAGTTCCGTGCGTTCGGTCAAAACCAGCTTGCCTCTTTCAGGCATTTCTTCTACGGGTTTACCGAGAAAGTCACCCACGATGATTCCAAGGCACAGTACTTTGTTTTCCATTAACTCCTCCGTTATTCAAGAATCATTGCAGACCTTCCTGTAAGAATTCTCTACTCCGAGTTCTTCAGTTAGAACGCGGATAACCGATTCATAGACTTTTTCGACGGCATTCCGCCGGGACTTCCTGATGCCAAGTTCATACGCCTGACGCACAGCAGTCCCTATATTAATCTTGGCTATGCCGGCCTTTATCCCTGCTCTGATGAACTCCTTTCGTATTCCTGTCCCGCCGTGAAGGACGAGAGGTATCTTGACTGTTGATCCAATCTTTTCTATGTGTTCTATGTTGAGACGCGCTTCGGTCTTGCTTCTGTCTTTCAAAGAACCGGATATGGCACCGTGTATATTTCCCGCAGCTATGGAAAGCCAGTCAACGTCCGTTTCCCGGACAAGGCGCTTTGCTTCCGACGGATCGGTAAATCCCTTGCCGGAAGAAAAAAGTTTTTCGTACGGGACCGGTGGGCCTGTTTCATGCCCGAGAACTGCCCCCAATTCAGCTTCCACGGGTACGCCGCATATGTGGGACATATCAACAACCCTTCTGACGGCATGAATATTTTCTTCGATAGGCAGTCTGGAACCGTCAATCATTACGGACTGATATCCAAGTTCAAGGGCTTCATTTATTATGCGCATATAATCCACCTCTTTCCCGTCCTCATCAATAACGGGTATATGGTCGAGGTGGAGGCCTACGAAGGGTTCGTTTCCTGCAACCGAATGGAATTCCCGGTAAACCTCCGTGAGACTTCCTGCCTGGAATTTCATCCATTCAAGTCGCGCAACTTCTATCAGACCGAAAATTCCGGTATCTCTTATTGCCCTGACTATCGGCTCGATCGCGGGCAGGTAGGGAACGTTGAAGGCAGGTATTGCAGTTGCAGATTTCCAGGCATTCTCCACGGCCTCTGCATTTGATATTTTCCGTGACATAGAATAATTATATTTTATAACGGCGAATCCCTCAAGTGACGATAAGGTTTCGCGTATCCTTGTTTGGCGCTTTAACCGGAAAGAGCTAAAATATCAAGTTGAATATTTTGATATTGAAGGGGAAGATATATGAATAAGATACTTATAACAGCCGTCATGCTTATCTGCAGCAATGTCTTCATGACCTTTGCATGGTACGGACATCTGAAGCACCTAAATAGCAAGCCGTGGATAATCGCGGCATTGGTTAGCTGGACCATTGCGCTTTTCGAATATATCATTCAGGTCCCGGCTAACCGTATAGGCTATCAGGTGATGAACCTCGGGCAATTAAAAATTATACAGGAGGTCATAACCCTGTCGGTATTCATCCCGTTTTCCGTCTTCTACATGAAAGAGGGTATGAAACATGAATATCTATGGGCAGCTGTCTTCATCCTTGCCGCGGTATTTTGCGTTTTTAAGGGTGCGGTAATTAAATGAGATTTTTGATGAAATGATAACTATGAACGGAACCATCAAAAGACAGAACTGGGATTTTGACTATATTACATGTTCTCAGGAAATTCTTTTTGAGAAGTTGCAGACATCTCTAAAAGGTCTTCAGGAACGAGAGGTAAAGAAAAGACTGGAAGAATATGGTTTCAACGAACCTGCAAGAAAAAAGAAACGCACCATTCTGCTGCAGGTTTTTTCCAAGTTTCTTAATCCTCTGGTCATTGTGCTTCTAATCATCGCCGGTTTTTCTCTTTTTTTCGGTGAAAAGATAAGTGCCGCACTGGTTATAATAATGGCTTTCATAAGCGTTTTCCTTTCATTCTTCCAGGAATACCGTGCAGGCAGGGAAGCGGAAAAACTGAGCGAAATGGTGAGAACAACCTCTACTGTGCGCCGGAATGGCAGGCCCAGAGAGATAAATATAAGAGAGATAGTTCCAGGCGACATTATTGATTTATTTGCGGGAGATATGATTCCCGCGGATCTTCGGATTATTTCATGCAAGGATCTTTTTGTAAATCAGTCTTCACTGACCGGTGAGTCTTACCCGGTTGAAAAAACATCGGAAATTCCTGTTTCTGCAAATCGTTCTATTACGGAATTATCCAATATGGCATTCATGGGTTCAAGCGTGATAAGTGGAACAGGTCTTGGGGTGGCTGTCAAGACAGGACTTTCTACGCAGTTTGGTGAGATATCCAGAAAACTTGCAGCAACATCGGTTGAAAGCAGTTTTGAAAAGGGAATCAGAAGATTCACATGGCTCATGATGAGGTTCATGTTCGTACTTGTTCTTGCAATCTTTGCTATAAACGCCTTGAACAAAGGAAACAGGATTGAGGCCCTGCTCTTTGCCCTTTCCGTTGCCGTAGGGCTTACTCCTCAGATGCTTCCAATGCTCGTGGCAATTAATCTATCAAAGGGCGCAATTGCCATGTCAAGGAGAGATGTGATTGTCAAGCGCCTTAATTCCATCCAGAACTTTGGTGCGATGAATATACTCTGCACCGATAAGACCGGCACACTTACGCTGAACAGAATTATGCTTGAAAAACACTGCGACGTGGTATGCAGAATAAACGACGATGTCTTGAAATTGGCTTACATAAACAGTTTATATCAGACAGGATTAAGGAATATACTGGATGATGCCATAATCAAGCATGAAAAACTCATAGTTAAAGATTACAGGAAGATTGATGAAATTCCTTTTGATTTCTCAAGAAAGATGATGTCAATAGTGATTGAAAATGAAGGAAAGCACAGGATTATAGTCAAGGGTGCTCCGGAAGAGGTGTATAAACGTTGTTCCAGATTTGAACTTGACGGTGACATTCTTGAAATTGACGCAGGACAGCTGCTGCTTATTGAACTTCAGAAGGAATACGGAAGTCTGAGTGCCGAAGGATTCCGCGTTCTTGCCATCGCTTACAGGGATTTTGACCGGCCACAGGACAGATACACGAAAGAGGACGAGCGTGACCTGATTCTAAAAGGATATGTGGCTTTCCTTGACCCTCCCAAGCCTTCAGCCAGAAGGACAATAGAAAGACTGAAGAATCTGGGCATAGATTTCAAGGTTTTGACAGGTGATAACGAACTTGTCACCAAGAAGATATGCGGAGAGGTGGGGCTTGATATAAAGGGTTTCGCTACGGGCGAGCAGATTGAGAAGGCAAGTGACGCGGACCTGGTTGAGCTTGTCAGGGAAACCACAGTTTTTGCAAGGCTTGCACCTCTTCAAAAAGAAAGGGTGATAAAAGCATTGCACGATGCTCAGCACATTGTCGGATATCTTGGTGACGGTATAAACGATGCTCCCGCACTGAGGGCTGCTGACGTGGGTATTTCCGTCAATAACGCGGTTGATATTGCCAAAGAATCCGCTGACATAATCCTCTTGAAGAAAAACCTCCTTGTCATTGCTGACGGTGTTGTAGAGGGAAGAAGGACATTTGGAAACATTCTCAAGTATATCAAGATGGGTGCCAGTTCAAATCTGGGGAATATGTTCAGCATGACAGGCGCAAGTTTGTTTCTCCCATTCCTTCCGATGCTCCCGATACAGATATTGCTTAACAATCTTCTTTACGATATTTCGCAAATAGCCGTGCCTTCGGACGAAATTGACAGCGAATATCTTATGAAATCAAGGCCATGGAACGTCGGATATATACAGAAATTCATGCTTTTCATAGGACCGATAAGTTCAGTTTTTGATTTCGCTACCTTCGGTATCCTGTGGTTTATCTTCCACGCAGGGCAGCCCCTGTTCAACACCGGATGGTTCCTGGAATCCCTGTGTACCCAGACACTCGTTATACACATAATTCGTACGGGGAAGATTCCTTTCATTGAAAGCAAACCCAGTCAGTTCCTCGTATTCATGTCAATCTATATTGTTACGATAGGAATCTTCCTGCCCTTCATCCCGCTTGGGAAACACTTTGGTTTTATCCAGCCTCCACCTCTTTATTTCCTTGCACTCTTCATCATAGTCGTGGTATATCTGTTCTCGGTTCAAATGGCAAAGGACTGGTTCATAAAACATTATGGTTATGAATAAGAAAATCGGGAGAGTTTATATAAAAACATACGGTTGCCAGATGAACTTTTATGATTCTGAAAAGATCAAAACATTGCTGATAAATAACGGCTATGAGATTGTGGACTCTCCGGAGATCGCGGATTTTGTTGCCGTAAATAGTTGCAGCGTAAGGAAACACGCTGAAGACAGAGCAATGGCGTTTCTCAGTTCACACGCGTATCTGAGAAAAGAAGGAAAAATTCTGTGTCTTTTCGGATGCACGGCCAACCTTCACAAAGAAAAACTCCTGGAAAGCTATCCGTTTATTGATATCATCTGCGGAGCAGGGAACTATAAACGACTTCCGGAAATACTTGCAACTGCAACAGGAGGAATATCCTGTACAGGTGATGGGGCAGATCCGTTTATAGAGGAACTTCCTGTTCCGGAAGGCAATATCTCCGCCTTTGTAACGGTTACCAAGGGTTGCGAAAATTTCTGCTCCTACTGCGTGGTACCGTTTGCCAGGGGAAGATTTCTAAGCAGGAAACCAGAAGATATATGCAGAGAGGTGGAATTTCTTACAGCCGGGGGTGTGAGAGAAATTATTCTGCTGGGGCAGAATGTTAATGAATACGGTAAAGATACAGATATGAAATTTACCGGCCTGCTGGAAAAAATACATGACATAACGGGAATAGCACGCATGGGATTTCTAACATCTCATCCGAAGGACATTCCTGACGAACTTATCCGTTCTTTTAAGAACCTGCCTAAACTCTACAAACACCTGCATCTTCCCCTCCAGTCCGGTTCCGACAGGATACTCAAACTCATGAACAGAAATTATACACTTGGCAGGTATCTTGAGATTGTTGAAAAGGCGCGTGATACTACCCCTGATATTACCATAACTTCGGATATAATAACAGGTTTTCCTTCAGAAACAGAAAAAGATTTTGGGAAGACCTGTTCCGCGGTAGAGGATATTGAGTTTGACGACCTGTTTGTATTCAAGTATTCCGAAAGGACAGGAACTGCGGCTTCCAGAATGAAAGATGATGTTCCCGAGAAGGAAAAAGAGAGTCGGCATAAGATTATACTGGACATTCAGGAAGGGGTGTCCCTTAAGAAAAACATCCGTCTCACAGGTAAGACTGACAGTGTTTTTGTCGTTAAGACGAGCAGTAAAAGAAAAGGCGCTTTTCTGGGAAGGAGCAGTGGCAATAAATCCGTTGTTTTCACGTCACATTCTTCCACACCGGGTACGCTTGAAACCGTGGTTTTCAATTCTGCTGATCGCCGCTATCTTTTCGGAATTTCCTGTGGTGGGAATAAAAAATAAAAAGTATTGCGGCAAAGCCCAATGCAATACTTAGAACAATCTTGTCTGTTTCCACGGTTTCTTCCAGACGCCTCCCTTCTTCAATAATTTCGAGAGTTTCTGCATGAATATCTCTATCTCCATAATGCTGCGGACATTGAACCTTGTATGTGCCTGTCACTTTTACGATATCACCCTTAACCCTGTATCTGCCGAGATTTTTGATGATGCTTCGTTTTTCACTATCAAGGACAACGCCGATAAAAAAATCTCCGTCTCTTATGTTTACCCAGAAAGTTTCTCCGTTGCCCATGATATCGCCAACGGCTTCTCCCTTCACAGTAACATTCTTTCCATCATAATTGGGAGCTTGCTCGAAAAGTTGCCTCAAAGGGATAATTTCCAAGGCAAACGCTTTATAGGACAGCAACAGGAAACACAAAAAAATCAGTATATATTTTACTTTCATTCTTTTTACCTTCCACTATCCACTTTTCACTACTAACCGGTTTTACTGGGGACTTCTTAAAGAAAGCATGAATTTAATCATCACGAAAACGGATATGAATTCCAGACGTCCCAGCCACATCTGTGCAATGTACACGATTTTAAGACCATCCGGCATTGATGGGGAAGTAATCCCCATGGAAAGTCCCACATTTGCCGCGGCCGAAACAGATTCAAAGAGTGAGGATAGAAAGGGATACCCATAAAAACTGCCTGCCAGACCTCCTGCAAGATAAACAATAATGTATAAAAGTATTATGATTACAGCCATCTTTATGTGGTTATCCTGAACTGTTACGTCTTTAATGTGATGGAATTTTTCAACTATGACGGCGGACTCAGGAGATGTAAGAATTCTGACTTCCTTTTTTATGCCCTTGAAAAAGAGTCCTATTCTCAGCATCTTAATGCCTCCGGAAGTGGAAGATGAACTGCCGCCAAGCCCCATTGCTATAATTACTCCCATAAGTGCTACAGGAGACCAGTAATAAAGGAAATCCTGAACGTATATATTTGAATAGCCAACGCCGGTATGAGCGGAAAGCAGCTGATAAAAGGTTGTTCGGAAAAAGGATATGTAATTAGGGAATGGGAAATGCATCATAAACCCAGCACAAATAAGAGCAAATAGCACCAGGATGCTTATCATATAAATCTTCAGTTCAAAATTTTTTATAAGCTCTCTGGGTCTCCCTGTCCAGACTGCGTAATGAACTCCGAAATTAACAGCTCCCAGAAGAAATATCATCCCCGTAACTGTTTCCACTGCAGGACTGTGGTAATAGAGGATATTCTGAGTCTGCACGGCAAATCCCGCAGTGTCCCATCCGGCCATGAAGATGCAGATGGAGTGAAACAGGGCTCTTCCAGGCGAAACATTCCTGACAAGGTTTATAAAAAAAAGAATGGAAGTCCCTATAATCAGATAGGTTAGACTTACAAACCATATAAATCGTGCGGTTTGAACTATGTTGGGCATGATTTTCTCTTCACGGGCTTCTCCCACATAAACCTTGAATGCACTGCCTCCCTTTACAAAAAGCGTCAGTGCCACAAGAATTATTCCCTGCCCTCCGATAAAGCACATGAAATGTCTCCAGAAATTGTAGGAATAGGCCATGTGGTCAATGTTATTGGCCAGCGTGAGACCTGTTGTGGCAAAAGCGCTCATTGCTTCAAAGGAGGCATCAAGAAAACTGTTGTAGTGGCCGGACAGAAAAATGGGGATTGCTCCCAGGAACATCGCCACAATCCATGAGATTGCCACAAGACTCATCCCCTGCCGCCAGTTCAGGTCTCTTTCTTCATTAAATCTGAGAAGCAGGAGACTGCCGAGGAAAAGACACAGCAGTGATGAAAGGATAAAGTCTATGGAGGGGTCCCATTCTCTGTTTATAATACCGATAAAGACCGGCGCAAGCATCACTGCGCCCAGACCATATATGAGTTTTCCGAGATAGTGCAAAATGGAATTCACGTCCTCGCGGGAAAAATGGGGTATCATTTTTTAATAATGGCCAGGTATAACAAGAAACATATTATTGCTGCGGCTGCAAAAGTAATGAAGGGGTATATCAATTCAATCGCTATACCTGTAATCCATCTGTAAGTTATTTTCAGATACTTAATGAGCCGCTCCATTACTTTTCCGTCACCTCTCCTATGAGAGACTTAAAAAGAAGCGATTCGTTCTCCACCTTTGTTATGGCAATAACCTCGTCTTTTTCTTTCAGAACCGAATTGTTGCGGGGAATCATTATCTCGCCATTTCTTATGATAGCAACGAGAACAGAATCCTCGGGAAGTTTTATGTTTCCGACAGCGGCGTTGAGAACGGGAGATGTCTCCGGAAGGTCAACCCTGACTATAGAGAGATTGCCCCGTTTGAATGTGAAAAGGTTGATGAAATCATCCCAGCTCACCTCATCCTCAATAACCTTTGCTATGATGGCCGTACTACCTATGGCAACATCAACGCCGAGTTGATAAAAGATTTTTTCATTCTTGGGGTCGTTGACCTTTGCCACGGTTCTTTTGACATGGAAAATATCCTTGGCAATCTGGCAGACAACAAGGTTATCAACGTCGCTTCCAGTAACCGCCGCAACAATGTCCGCCTTGTTTATCCCTGCCTGCTTGAGAATATTCGTATCGCAACCGTCTCCCTGCATGACGAGAATATTTATCTTGCCGGCCAGCCTCCTGCCTATATCGGGGTCTTTTTCAATAAGCGTAACGTAATTGCTCGAGCTCAAGCGTTCCGCCAGGTTATATCCCACATTGCCACCGCCGACTATTATTATGTTCATTGGAGTTTGAGCATCTTTTTTATTTTTTTGAGAGCCGAAAGCTTGACGACGCCGACAATTATATCACCGGCGGTAAAAACCATGTCTTCTTCGGGAATAACAGGTTCCTGTCCCCTTACCACGGTAATTACCTGAAATTCCCCGGGGATGTTTAAGTCCTTGACTCTTTTACCCGAATAAATGCCCGTATCCTTGATTTCCAGCATACTTACCTTGCTGCTTTCAAATATGTAGGTTGTAAAATTTCTTTCAAGAACCTTTTCCCTGAGTAGTGTTGCGAAAATGGAGGTGCTGTTTACAGGGTCCACCCCAAGATTCCTGTATATTTCCGCTTTTCCTATATCCGATACCCTTGCGACGACCTTCGGGACGTTGAAAACTTTCTTTGCTATCTGTGCAATTACTATGTTGGTATTGTCATTACTTGTTGTTACCGCCACGGCATCCGCTTTTTCTATGCCCGCTTCCTTCAGAACATCAAGGTCAAGGGCATCCCCTGTGATGGAAAACCCGTTGAAATTATCCCCAACCCTTTCCAGATTATCCGCTTCCTTGTCTATCACAACCACATTATGGTCATCCTGGAGCAGATTTGCCAGATACGACCCTATCCTGCCGCATCCTACGATTATTATGTACATCCTTTAATTATACCTTTTTATTCAATAATTTTCCAGATTGTCCTGCCCCCTGGAATAATAATATGTATATCCCCCTTTATGTTTTTCTCGTTTATCGCATTCGTGACGGCTGATAGGGCCTTTTTAACGTTTTTGTCCGTGGCGAAGAATACTACCGACGGCCCTGCTCCGCTTAGACATGCACCGATTACATAAGGCGAGATTTCACGTTCAGTCAGACCTTCAAGGTGGGGAATGATTTTGCTCCTGTAAGGCTGATGAAGTCTGTCGCGCAGTCCAAATTTTAGAATACTCATATCCTTTAAGAAAAAGGCAGAGCATAACATGCCATAATTAGCCATATTATAAACTGCATCGGAAAGAGGAACCTTGTCTGGCAGTATGTCCCGGGCGGATTTTGTGGAAAGGCCCTCCCCGGGAACAAAAGCAATTACTCTCAACATTTCAGGAGTGGGTATGCGTACAACCGTCTTTCCTTCGTTTCCGCCGAGGACAAAACCCCCGTAAAGAGATGCCGCGAGATTGTCAATGTGCCCTTCAAAAGGAAAGGCTATCCTGAGAACCTCTTTCTTGATTATCCTTCTGCCTGCAAACAGCAATCCCGATATTACGGCGGCAAGGACTACCGTGGCGCTGCTGCCGAAACCCCTCTTGAACGGAATTTTGTTTTCAATCGCCATTTCCACAGGGAAGGTGTTCTCTCCGTAATATTTAAGTCCGGCGGCAAATGCGCGAGAAAAAAGGCCAGAGACGTTTTTTGACGATACGGAATAATGGGTATCCGAAAAACTTATTTTCATCCTCGCTGCTCTTGTTACAGTAAATTCATTATAGAATTTCAAACTCAAACCAGCACAGTCAAAACCGCTTCCCATGTTGCCTATGCTGGCAGGTATTTTAATATATATTCTTTTTGTCATGATTTCCCCGCCTTCGCAGATTTATACGTCCGAAGCCCTGGCGAAGGAGGAAAGTCACGGGTTTACCCGTGGGAGCTTCACTCTTTCCCCAGAAATTTGTTGATAAATGTGTTATCCTCAACCAGTCCGTAAATTCCGCTGCTGCACGCTTCTTCGTCAAATCTGTCAACATTATCCGGGGGAAGAAGCGGATTGCATATAAGGAAGGGAACCGGCTCGGAAGAATGTGCTTTTGTCCCAACAGGGGTATAATGGTCGGGAAGAACTGCAATCACAGTCTCTCTTGTATCAATTCTGCTCAAAATGTTGCCGACAAGACGCGTGTCAATGTCCTCTATGCATTTAACCTTTAAAGCTGCATTTCCTTCATGGCTCGCTTCATCGGGTGCTTCTACGTGGACATAAACAAGGTCATGATTCTTGAGCATTTTTATACAGCCGTCGGCTTTTCCTTCATAGTTTGTGTCATAAAGTCCTGTTGCGCCCTGGATGCTGATAACGTCAAATCCACTGTAAAGTCCGAGGCCCTTCACAAGGTCTACGGCGGATATTGCAGCGCCTTTTACGCCAAAGCGCTCCTGAAAGGTTTTCATTGCCGGCTTTTTCCCCGGTGACCATGGCCAGAGCATATTTGCTTTGTCTTTTTGCTCTCTCTCCCTGCGAAGATTGACCGGATGGCCTTCCAGGATGTGTGCTGAACTAACTATAATACTGTTCAGGAGATTCGCAGTGGCTACGGCATGTTTGTTCTTCGGTCTCACAAGGAGTTGCTTGTAAGGCATACCCGTATGATCATGGGGAGGGAAACATTCCACGTCAGGAGAATAGTTGTTTTTCAAGACCATTATATGCCTGTAACTTACCCCGGGATAGAAGATGACTTCGCTGCTACCCAGTTTATCGTTCGCATGCTTTATAAGCAGCGAGGATTCTTCGGAGGATATATGTCCCGCAGAATGATTTTTGATTTTTCCATCGTCAGATATGCAGATGGTGTTGCACCTGAGAGCAACATCTTCTTTGTTGAGGGATACCTTCATCGCGCCTGCCTCAAGCACACCCCTTCCGTGGTAATGGTCACGGGGGTCATAGCCGAGTATGGAAAGGTTTGCTACCGCGGAGCAGGTTGAAAAATTTTCTGGTATTGTCCTGAGAAGTCCGCATCTTGATTTTTTTGCAAGGGCGTCTATATTTTCCTTCATGGCCGCCTGCAAAGGCGTCCTTCCTCCCAGCACGTCAACACGGTTATCTGCAGCACCATCCATTACAATTATTATGTATTTCATGTTTTTACAATATGTGTGCAAACTTCCCGCAGAGAAACTTCTTGAATTCGACGTACCCCCCTTCAAGAATCTCGTAATCTTCCTTCGTTCTGTCAATACCGGCCAGCGATGCAGGCAGCGGAGGTTCAACTCCCAGCAGTGTCCTGATCTTGTCAGGGAATTTTGCAGGGTCTGCCGTTTCAAGGCAGACCACGGGCACCTTAATATTTATCTTCTCGGCCGCCCTTACACCTACAGCACCGTGAGGTTCCAGAACAATCCCATGATTTCTGAAGTATGACGTTATCGTACCGTCAACCTCCTTCTCCGCTACGGAATAGGATGAAAAATCGTTTTTCATTCTCTCAACATCAGGTTTTATTTTTATCACCCCTTTTTTGAGAACCTTTCCGGTTTTCATGTCCCTCTCGTCAGTTAACCATCCACCGTAAAGGTCAATAAGGCGAGCCAGATTGCTCGGATGTCCGACATTCATGGCGTTTGAACTGCATTCCTTTGAAGGCACAACCGGATTGTATTTCCCGGTTTTGAGAAATTCGGGAAACTCGTCATTCTCATTTACGGCAACAATGAATTTCTTCACGGGTAATCCCATCTTTCTGGCAAAGACTCCACCCATGAGGTTGCCAAAATTTCCAGAAGGAACTGAAAATACAATATCTTTCACATTCAGTCTTGAATATGCATAAAAGTAGTAGACTATCTGCGGCATAAGCCGCCCGAAATTTATTGAGTTGGCCGAAGTTAATTCAAAATGCTCAAGTTCTCTATCGTTAAACGCCATTTTTACAATTGCCTGGCAGTCGTCAAACTTGCCCTTCACGGCGACCGGGAAGACATTATCCCCGAGAGTGCTCATCTGTTTCCTCTGTCTTTCGGTAACTTCCGCGAGGGGGAAAAGAACAACCACATTCATATTTTCAAGCCTGTGGAAAGCATTGGCCACTGCGCCTCCCGTATCGCCGGACGTTGCCACAAGGACCGTGAGTTTTTTCCTTTCGCTCTTTGCAAAATATTCCATGAGTTTTGCCATCATCCTGGCTGCAAAATCCTTGAAGGATGCAGTGGGTCCCCTGGTAAGCCACATAATATGAAAATCTTCTCGTATCCTTTGAATCGGAACGTCAAAGTTATACGCGTTCCGTGACATATCTTCAATACGGGGGATTGGCAAATCGGTTCGCAAAAACTTCATGAAGATTTCCGACGCTATTCGGTGATAATCCATCATTCTGAAATCCGTTATTTCTCCGGGGGTGAACACAGGAATCTCAACTGGCATGTAAAGTCCGTAATCAGGAGCCTGCCCCCTTAAGAGAGCCTCCCTGAAACCGACCTCCGGCGCCCCTCTGTTTGTACTCCTGAATAAAATACTGCCCATTCTTCTCCTCCATACCTTTACTGAATGAATTATATTATAATAATAGCATAAAATCGCTGCACCTGTTAAAACAGAAGCACTTGTACGGAAATGGAAGATAGCACAATCAATGAATGGCAGGTGTCCGGCTGAAGTCTGACGGGAGGGGAAATGGAGAAAAGGAAAATCTGGAGGCCGCTGTCGTCAAATGCGTACGGCGCAAATGCTGTATTCATCCCGGACTGGGGGAAGGACGTTGCAATTGAATTCATTCTTCTCATGACCCAGAACTATCCTGTGTACAAGACACATCCCGTGCTGGATATCTATCATGGCTATGTCACCGGGCCAGAAAGGTTTGAATCTAACCACGAGTTCCGTGTGCTCGGATGGGATCTGGACAGTGATTTCAAAAGGTGGTCTTTTCTGTATCTACCCGACGAAAGGGAGGATGTAAGAACGACAGCGGTATTTATTCCCGCAAGAAATGGCAATATGCGTCTTTTTCTCAAAATGGAGAATCCTTCCATGAAACAGAGGGAATGGGAATTTCATCTCTATGTTTCTCCATGCAGAGGTGTCTCGTTGCCGAAGTACCGGCTATCTACCCTTGTGCAGAAGAATCTTGTTTTCACGCTTGACGGTGTAAGGATGTGGATTTCTTCCGAAAATATGGCATTCAAGGAGGCGTCCGTCGTCAGGTCAGATTTCTGGATCAATTTTCCGTTCAACGCCAATGAAACATCAAGGGATCCGTATAACCCGAGAGACAGGAAAAAGAAGCGTGCTCTGATTAAATTCTCACCTGTCATCATTGATGCCAGGGAATCAAGCGTTGCTATCGTTGACTTTCTAACTGAACGCGTCAGCGCAGCAGATTTCCCTTCTTCAACGGGGAATTTCCCCGAGAAAAAACAGAAAGATTTATCGTATAAGCATCTCTGGTGGGAAACTCTTCACAACCAGCAATATACAAGGTCCTTTCTTCGTGACTCAATGACAAACCACATCATATCGGGAAGGGAATGGGGGAGTTTCTATATATGGGATGCAGGTATGACCGCTATCGGCGCGATTGAGGAGGACGAGAAGATTGCGGGGGACATAATAGCCGAAATGCCTGACCCTGCAAGAATGGGGAAGAAAGTCCTCAATTACGGTTCTTTCATCCCGACCGCTGTTTTTGCGCTGTGGGAACTATACCAGAAGAAAGGCGATACCCGGGTTTTGAAGCGCCATTACGACCTTATGAGAAGGCTTGTTTTTGCCATGTATTTTTATCCAATGAGAGAAGGCGATATACGCCATGACGGCATGGTAAGGCCGGTAAGGAACAGGACCGGAGCGGATGACTACCCTACCCTTGTCTATGCCGATGGCTGGCCCTTTGCATGGGATTACAGGGAGACGCTTCCCCTCAATCCTTCCAGAAAGGTTATACAGATTCTAAGCGTGGGTATGACCTGCATGGCTGTCAGAATGCTGAAAATTCTCCGGCTTGCGGCTTACGTACTCGGCAAAAAAGAGGATATCGCGACCTATGATAACATGATTGACCGCAGCGAGAAATCAATGAATGAACAGTACTGGGATGATACAAAAGGCAGGTTCCTTAACCGGCTGGAATCCGTAGAAGGGTTGCTTGATATTGAAGGGGTTTATGAATACCTGCCGCTTTTTTCCGGCTCGGTTGATACCCGAAGGCGCAATATACTTATGAGGAAATTGACCGTACCGGGAAAATACTGGACACCGCATGGAATAACTGTCGTTGCCCGCGACGATCAAAATTACCGGGAAGATGGTTACTGGAACGGTGGCATATGGATACCAACCCAATGGTTTTTCTGGAAGACATTTTATAACATCGGAAGAATGGACCTGGCGGAAAAAATCTCAAATTCCGCCATAAAGTTGTGGGATGACAATCATAAGAAAACATTGTGCTGCTGGGAGGAGTTTCGCGTGAGAGGAGGAAGGCCAGCCGGCAACAGCAGGTTCTCGGGACTCAGCACTCCTCTTATGGCATTATGGAAAGGACGCAGAGGGAAAGGAAGGGTTCAGGCAGGGCAGGAGATGATTGTCAGGTCAGGGTATGATTCAGAAAAGGAAGAGATAAGCATTTCCGCGGAAACACCTTTCTACACAGGTTCAGCGGGTTTGAGCTTTGTTGCCGGGAGGCCGGGAACAGAATACCATATTGAGATTGAGGGAGAAGAAAGCAGGAAAATCCTCACTGACTGTCACGGTTATGCGGGCTTCAGCGTCAATGTTCAGAAAGGGGGAAAGAAAAGTATAAGAATTTGTTCTGAAAGAGCGTGAATCTACTCCTCAACGCGCAGAATAACAGTGGGTTTCTTTATGAAACTGAGACCGTCTATCTGGCAGATGGCTTTTCTCACGGATTCTTCCCTCGCAACATGGGTGAGCATAAGGATTGGAACTGCCTTTTCGGGACTTTCCTCCTTCTGGATAACCGATGCGATACTTATGCCTTTATGGCCCAGTATCCCTGATATCGTTGCAAGAACGCCGGGTTTGTCCAGTGCTGTAAACCTGAAATAATATCTCGTGCAGATATCCTTCATGGGAATTAAAACAACCTTCTCATCTTCGTAAAGGGCCGCATCGGTCCTGGAACCGTTATGACCTGCGAGTTTCATGCCTGTATCAACAATATCAGCGATAACCGCACTTGCTGCGGCGGCACCTCCGGCTCCTTCTCCGTACAGGAGGGATTTACCCGCCATATCGCCTTCAATATAAACAGCGTTGTAAACGCCCTCAACGAGGGAAAGCAGGTGCCTGGACGGAAGGAGTGTCGGATGTACTCTCAGGTCAAGTGAGGCACCTTTCTTCTGGGCGACCGCAAGCAACTTGATTCTATAGCCGAACTCTGCCGTAAAGCTTATATCCATCGGTTCAATATTCTCTATTCCTTCAACTGAGATTTCCTTCCAGGAAACAAACTTATTGAATGCCAGCGCTGACAGTATGGACAGCTTGTGGGCCGTATCAAGACCCTTTATGTCAAGTTCTGTATTTGCCTCGGCATAGCCGAGTTTTTGAGCCATGCGCAGTGCCTGCGAAAGGTTCATGGAATCGAAAAACATTCTGGTGAGCACATAATTGGTTGTGCCGTTAAGGATGGCCATTATCCTTGATATGTTGTTTCCTATGTAACTCTCTCTTATCGTCTTTATTACCGGGACGGCCCCGGCAACGCTTGCTTCAAAACCCACATGAAGGTTCTTTCTTTCAGCAAGGCGGAATATCTCCCTTCCCTTTTCGGCTATAAGGGCCTTGTTTGCGGTAACCACTGACCTGCCGCTTTTCAGTGATTTTGTGATGATATGGTATGAAGAATCAATGCCGCCGATCAATTCAACAATGACATCAAGAGGAGCTTCTATCACCTCATCTATTTTTGAAGTGAAGACCGAAGGAAAAGCTTTCTTCTTCCTTCTGTCCTTGTCGCACACCTTGATTATGGAGATATCAATACCTGTTTTTTTCCTGAGAACATGCCTGTTTCTTGACAGGGATTTTATGACATGTGTGCCCACGGTCCCGCAACCTATGACTCCGATCCTCAGGTTATTTTTTTCCATGTGCAGGTTTCAGTATAGACTCGGAGGGATGGTTTTCTCCGTAAGTTCTTTCAATGAGAAAAACAGTTCTCTCTGCAATTCGCGGACAGCATCTTCTTCGGCGGAACGTGCTATTTCGTGTTCCTGGCGGAGTCTTATTGCATTATCAAAATTTTGCCTGCTTGCCAGGTAATAAAACGAGGACATCTCTCCTTTTTTCCCGGTAATAGCATCGCTTTTCGCCAGCGCGAGTTTAACCCTGTATTCGTTTTCGTAGGTCTTATTCATTATCCCGGTTTTAGTTTTTTTGAGTTCCTGCCATTCAGGTATCTTGATCAACTCGTCGCGGACATACAGGTATTTATACACATCCCTGTTCATTTCCTGCAACTCCTTCAGTTTACCGCGATAGGTTACCGCATCAGCATCGTGCAATATCCTGTATATCTCGTCAGTGTTGAAGTTGTATTTTTGCGCGAGCGCAAGCGCCCTGCTTCCAAGTTCTCTCACCCTGTCAAGATTACCAGAGGCAAAATACTTTTTCATCTCTTCAATAAGCGTTATAAGTTCCTTCTGTCTTTCCTCGAGAATCTTTCTCTGACGTTCCTTTTCCAGTTCTTCCTTCCTTTTCTGCTCCTCAAGAGCGGCAAGCCGTTTTTTTTCCTGAACGTACTTGCGGTAATAATTCAAACCGGGTCCCACAGCGCCAATGATTATCAGGATGATTATGAACTTCAGGAGTTTCTTCCCGCCAGAGCTTTTTTTAGGTTTGCGATAGTTTCCCATAATTCTTCTATTTTATCATCTATTATTTTTTTTACAAGAAAACTTCCAACAATCACGCCGTCAACGCTTCTCCCTATCCTGCTCACCTGCTCCGTCGTTGAGATTCCAAAACCCGCGGCTATGGGTACGTCTGTCATTTTGCCGAATCTCTTAATGGCTTTCAATGTCCCATCCGGTATATCCGACTTCTGCCCGGTTACTCCCGCATGTGTAACAAGATAGACAAAACCCTCTGCGTTCTCCAATATCCTTCTCGCCCGTTTCAGCGGTGTGAAAGGCGTCAGGAAGTTTATCAGGATAATTCCGCGCTTCCTAAAAATGTTTCTTGCATCCGCGCTTTCCTCGTGGGGAAGGTCCGGGATTATCACGCCTGAGACTCCCGTGTCCGTGCATTTTTTTGCAAATCTTGAGAGTCCGTATCTGTAAACGGGATTGTAGTAGGTCATGAGAAGGTAGGGTATTGTAATTGAATGTTTCAGGTTTTCGCATATCCCGAATACCCTGTCAGTATTCATCCCTTTTTCAAGCGCCGCGAAGGAGGCACGCTGTATTACAGGGCCGTCGGCTATTGGATCGGAAAAGGGTATACCCAGTTCAACTATATCCGCACCCGCCCTCTCCGCTTCTTTCACTATGCGGGCGGTTTCTCCTTCCGTTGGCAGTCCTGCGGTGAAATAGGTAATGAGCGCCTTTTCCCCTTTTCTGCCCAGCTCAAGAAATTTTTCGTCTATCCTGTTCATTTTTATCAGAGATATTTTACAATATGCGGATATGATTACAAAATTGAAAATCATTCCGGAAAAAATGTGAGAGACGTTAAAGACCTGCCTGATGCCAGAACGATGGCTGTTAATCAGTTTGACATGAATTTTGAAAATGCTACTCTTTACGTCGGGGGGAGTTCCATGAATTCATCCGAGAGGATCAAGTGTGTTCTGTCCGGAGGCATACCTGACAGGATCCCTGTATGCGAACAGGCATTCTGGCCCCAGACGATCAGGCGCTGGCGTAACGAAGGATTGCCTGAAAATACTGACCCGGTAGATTACCTCGGAATAGACAGGATAGTGAGCATCGCCTATGAATCCGGTTTCTTCCCCGACAGGAAATTGATAGAAGAGACGGAAGAGTATCTGATATACTTTGACAAATTTGGAAACAAGAAAAAAGAATGGAAAGAAGATACACCCAACTACGGCACTCCCCAGCACATTTCGCCCGCGCTTAAAGGCAGGTCTGACTGGCGGAATGTGAGAGCCAGATTGAAGGCCAGCAGAGAAAAGATTCCTCCTCAACTTGAAGGTTCATATAGAACGGCAAGAGAAAGAGGCGATTTTATCTACCTGAATGTGGAGGAACCTGCATGGTTCATAATTGACAGGACGTTCGGATTTGAAAACGGCCTTTCGCTATTGCTGGAGGACAGGGACTTTTCCCATGAAATAATGGAAGCCCTGACTTCTTTCAATCTGGATATGTGCAGACTGCTGATTGAAAAGGGGCTGATTCCGGACGCACTGTACCTTTCCTCTGACCTGTGTTACAAGAAAGGAATGCTCTTCTCGCCTGCCCTTTACAGGAGCCTGATTCATCCTCACGTTCAAAAAATTAGCGATTTCTGCTCGCGGAACAATCTCTATCTGATATATCACTGTGATGGCTATGTGAGGGATTTCATACCGCTTCTCGTAGAACTCGGCGTCCATGCCATAGAGCCACTTGAAGCAAGATGCGGCAACGACGTGAGGGAATACAAAAAACTTTTCGGTGACAGCATTACACTGTTCGGAAATATCTCCGCAGATATACTTTCATCGGACAGGAAGCATATCTACCATGAGGTTACGGATAAGCTAAAGATAGCCATGGGCGGTGGCAGGTATATATTTCATTCCGATCATTCCATTCCGCCGACCGTTTCATTTGACAATTACAGGTATGCGGTGGCACTTGCAATGGAAAAAGGTAGATATTCAGGCATATAGAAATCATAGGGCATTTTCAATGGATGCCACTTCAGCCACATCCTTGTCTCCCCTGCCTGAAAGGCATACGACAATCACATCGCTGTCCCTGAACCTGTTTTTATTCCTTATCATCCAGCCGATTGCATGTGCTGACTCAAGAGCCGGGATAATTCCTTCCATCTCGCTCAACAGGTGAAATGCTTTCAATGCCTCTTTGTCCGTAGCGCAAACATACTCTGCCCTTCCGGTCTCTTTATAGAATGAATGTTCCGGTCCGACGCCGGGATAATCAAGGCCGGCCGAGACAGAATGCGTGGTATTGATCTGTCCGTACCTGTCCTGCAGAATATACGAGAAACTCCCGTGCAGGATACCCTTGCTCCCCTTTTTGAGGGTTGCTGAATGTCTGGACGTGTTTATACCCTCGCCGGCGGCTTCCACTCCTATGAACCTCACCCGCGGGTATTTGTAAAAAGGGTGGAAAAGGCCAATGCTGTTGCTTCCTCCGCCCACGCAGGCAATGAGATAATCCGGCAGTTTCCTCTCCTTGCGCAATATCTGACCTTTTGATTCCCGCCCTATCACGGACTGGAAATCCCGTACCATCATGGGGTAGGGATGAGGTCCGACAACGGAGCCTATGACGTAGTGGGTGTCTTTGAAATTAGCTATCCAGTCTCTCATCGCTTCATTTATTGCATCCTTCAGCGTTTTGCTTCCTGATTTAACGGAGACCACCTCTGAACCGAGAAGCTTCATGCGGTAGACGTTCAGCTTTTGCCTTTCGCAGTCAACCTCACCCATGTATACGCAACACTTCATTCTGAAAAGGGCTGCCGCGGTTGCAGTGGCTACACCATGCTGCCCCGCCCCTGTCTCGGCGATTATGCGTCTTTTCCCCATGGTGTGCGCGAGAAGAACCTGCCCCAGGGTGTTGTTTATCTTGTGGGCGCCGGTGAAAGCAAGGTCCTCTCTCTTGAGGTAAACCCTGCATCCTGCCAGCCTGGTCAGATTTTCCGCCAGATAAAGAGGCGTGGGGCGTCCTGCATATTCGGATAGAAGATGAGAGAGTTCCTTCTTGAATTGCGCTTCTTTTGAAATAATCCTGTAATTCCTTTCAAGTTCATCAAGTGGAGGCATCAGCGTTTCAGGAGCAAATATACCCCCGAAACCTCCGTATTTTCCACGTTTATCAGGAAGTTGGATTTTCATTTTTCATGTTTTCAAGGAGGAGACGTATTTTCTGCGTGTTCTTCTTACCCGGGGATGTCTCAACACCAGAGGCAACGTCGATGCCGTAAGGATTGAATTCTCTCAGCAGTCCCCTCACATTCCCCGGCGTTATGCCTCCGGCAAGGAATGTCTTGTTCCACGGGACAGCTGAATCCCTCAGCAAATTCCGGTCAATCCTTTCTCCGGTTCCGCCCTTTGCCTTTTCAGTGAAGGCGTCAAGCAGGAAGAAATCCGGTGTATATCTTTCAATGGCGCGGGAAAGCGTTACGGGATCTCTGACTCTTATTCCCTTGAAAATCAGAGTTCCTTTCAATCTTTTGCGCATACGGTCAAGAAAATCTTCATTCTCATCTCCATGGAGCTGTACACCGGACAGGTTCAGAACAGACGCAGTATGAAGGAGAATTTTTTCGTCAGGGTTTACAAACACTCCGATTACGACTATGTCGCCGGGGAGTCCGGACAGGAGCATTTTTGCCTTTGCAGGCGGAACATATCTCGGGCTGCCGTCAAAAAAATTTATGCCTATGATTTTGATTCCAAGAGCCAGGGCGTCCTCAATGTCCTTCCTGACAGTAAACCCGCATATCTTGACTCTCGCCATATTGTCTCTTCAACCTGTCAATTTACATTTCGCACTCAAAATCCGGCATGTCTGCAAGGGCTTCTCTTATCTTTGCTTCCGGGTGTTCGTAGTCTTCAAGTTCTCCCTCAAAATATGCCTTGTAGGCAGAGAGGTCAAAATGTCCATGCCCGGAATGGTTATAGACAATAACCGTCCCTTCAGGGGCATTCTTCGCTTCCTGCAGCACCGCTTTTATGGCGTGGGCCGTTTCCGGAGCAGGGAGAAATCCCTCTGTCTGCGCAAAGAGAACGGCTGCCTCAAAGCACTCCTTCTGGTGATAAGATACCGCCTCTATCAGTTTATTATTCAACAGATGGCATATGAGAGGAGCAGCACCATGATACCTCAATCCTCCCGCATGTATCCCGGGCGGGATGAATTTATGCCCGAGCGTGAACATCTTCAACAGCGGAGTTGTGCATGCGGTATCCCCAAAATCGTATCTGTATAATCCCTTGGTCAGCGTTGGACATGCCTTTGGTTCAACGGCAATGAACCTTATCTTGCTGCCCTTTATCTTGTCGGGCACGAAAGGCATTATGAATCCTCCAAAGTTGCTTCCTCCGCCGACGCACCCTATAAGAATATCAGGTTTCTCTCCCGCTCTCTCCAGCTGTTTCTTGGTTTCAAGCCCCACTATCGTCTGGTGAAGCAATACATGGTTGAGAACGCTCCCCAGGGAATATTTTGTGTCCTCTCGAGATGCCGCATCTTCTATCGCTTCTGATATTGCTATCCCGAGACTTCCCGGACAAACCGGGTCGTCTTTCAGAACCATTCTGCCGTAGTTCGTATTCTCCGAAGGAGATGCATGCATTGTCGCTCCCCATGTCTGACAGAGGAGTTTCCGGTACGGCTTCTGGTTGTAGGAAACCTTTACCATATATATCACGCATTCAATGTCAAACATCTTGCAGCTGAAGGCGAGGGCACTGCCCCACTGACCTGCTCCTGTTTCCGTGGCTATTCTCTTCACGCCTTCCATCTTGTTATAATACGCCTGTGCTATGGCTGTATTGGGTTTGTGGGAACCCGGCGGCGAAACTGATTCGTCCTTGAAATAGATTCTTGCTTTTGTTTTTATGGCTTTCTCAAGATTTTTTGCGCGCCTGAGGGGCGTTGGACGGTACAGCCTGTAAATATCCGCAACAGGGTCGGGTATCTCTATCCATCTTTCCGGAGACATCTCCTGCTTTATGAGGGCCATCGGAAAGATGGGCGCAAGATCATCAGGTTTAATCGGTTGTTTTGTTCCGGGATGTATGACCGGCGGCATAGGCTTGGGTAAATCCGGAAGAATATTGTACCATCTTTGAGGCATCTCCTTTTCCGACAGCAATATCTTGTTATCCATGAATCCTCCCTTTGCCCTGCGTTTTTCCCAATTGCGGGGCGTTTTTAGTAAGGCAATTCAGTTAAATTGATTAAGCCCGATTTGCCGGGGCACGCACTGACATGCAAAGTGACAGGGAGATGTCTTACATGAGTTCCTTCAATTTTCCCTTCATGTTCGTGCTTTTCAGCAGTACTTCCCCTACAAGCACACCCCTGACTCCGGCATCCTTCAATCTTTCAATATCATCCCGGTTCCTGATTCCGCTTTCGCTTATAACAAGCATTTTATCCCGGGGCACGAATTTAATCAAGTTCAATGTTGTTCCCAGGTCGGTATGCAATGTATCAAGATCCCTGTTGTTTATTCCGAGTATCTTGTTGTCCCACCTGCCTACAAGGTGCAGTACACGTTCAAGATCCGCCCTGGTATGCACTTCAAGGAGCATTTCCATCCCGAGGTTTTCAGCCGCGCCAATCAGGTTCAGAAAATCCGCATCGGGCAGGGTGGCGAGTATGAGAAGCACCGCATCCGCCCCGTGAATTCTCCCCGCATAAATCTGGTAATCATCAATTATGAAATCTTTCATGAGCAGGGGTATGCTCACCACCTCCCTTGCTATACCTATATCCTCCATTCTGCCGTTAAAGAAGGGCTCACAGGTGAGCACTGATATCCCGGAAACATGCATGCTGGCGTAAATCTTCGCAGTTGCCGCCACGTCAAGGTTTTCTCTTATGACTCCGGCGGAAGGAGATGCCCTCTTTATCTCCGCTATTATTCCAAAATCGCTGCTCAGGATGTTCCTGCGTAAACTGAGAGTTTTCCTGAATGCCTTTTTTTCCGCATTTCTTTTGTGGGGAAGGATTTTTTTCTGCCCGGATATTATTCTTTTCTTTTCATCAAGTATCTTATCCAGCAACATTTTACTCTTCCCCCATTTCCCTGATGAATCTTTCTGCGAGGTCTTTCATATCGGGAAAAATCTCCCTTATCTTTTCCCATTCTCCGATTGCTTCCTTCTTCATCCCGAGTTTCTCGTATATGTGGGCTCTCAGGTCAAGCGTGTTGAAGTTATCCGCAAACTTTCCTTCGTTTTCAAGGTAAGAAAGCGCCTTCTCATAATCCCCTGCGCGGTAATAATAAAATGCCATATCCATATACAGGCCATTATCCCCGGGATTTCTTCTTATGCCTTCTTCCATGAATTCAATCGCATATCTTATAACCCTGTCTTTATTGTCGGACTCAAGGGATGGTGCGATGCCGTTTATCAGGAACCATCCCCCCAGTGCCCATGCACTGACTTCTCCAGGGGAAATTGTGGTTATCAGTCTGAGAGCGGGAAATACTCTGTTGTAATCGCCACTGTGCCAGAATTCGTCCACCGCAAGATAAAGAATATCCAGCACTCCCTCTCCAAGAGACGGATACGAGCAGAGGTCAATGGCTGCCTGTTCCCTCAGGGATATTTCTTCGCCTCTTAAGCAGGAACCTGTCAGGATAAAAAGCAGGAGGGCAATATGTATGCTCTTCATTTGTTGACTGCATCCAGCAACTCGTTGAATTTCCTGTAGCATGTCTGTTGTTCAAGTATTTTTTCGCCGATGGAGATACCCTCCTTTACATCCCCGGCAATCCCTCCTGCCTTGAGCAGAAAGGCGGTATTGAGCAGAACGACATTCCTTTTTGCTCCCTTTTCGGTACCCTTTATTATGTCAAGCATTATCCTGACGTTGGTCTGTGCATCCCCGCCACGTATGTCAGAAATTGAGCATTTTTTAAAGCCGAAATCCTGGGGGTATATCTCAAATTCATTTATCCTGTTTCCCGAGACCTCTGCAATATATGTTCTGCCCGTTAGGGATATTTCATCAATTCCGTCTTCCGAGTGCACAACATACCCCCTGATTCCCATAGAGTGAAACACGGGCGGTATAATCCTGAGAAGGTTGTAGTCGCTCACGCCCATTATCTGTACATTGGAAAAGGCAGGGTTGCACAGAGGTCCGATTATATTGAATATGGTTCTGAATCCGAGTTCCTTCCTCACGGCTGCTACGTTCTTCATTGCCCTGTGGTAAAGCGGGGCAAAGAGAAAGGCGAACCCTTGCCTGTTCAGGATATCCTCTGTTCTGGCAGGTTCAAGGTCTATCTTATATCCGGCTGATTCAAGCACGTCCGCGCTTCCACACCTGCTTGTGACTGACCTGTTCCCATGCTTGGCTACTGTGAGGCCGCATGCGAAGGCGAGCAGCGCTGTGCATGTGGAGATATTGAAAGTTCCCGAGTTATCCCCTCCCGTTCCGCATGTATCACAGACGGGCCTGTCTTTACGAGCACTGATCCTGACGGCCTTATCCCTGAGAAGTTTCGCCGCTCCTGCAATCTCCGTGGGCTGTTCGCCTTTCATTCTGAGCAGTGACAGGAAAGCGGACGCCTGGACGGGCGTTATCTTCTCTTCCATGATATCCTTGAACACCCCATAGCTTTCCTCTTCGCCCAGCGCCTTTTTTTCCAGAAGTCTGTTGTAAATTTCCTTCATCGCCTTTTCCTTATTCCTTAAAGCGTACGGTCAGCATATCACTGCACGGAATTGCCCCCTCAATAATCCAGTTGCCCTCGCCTTCAACAATTCTCAGGCGGCCCTTTCCGTTTTTCAGTCCGGCCCACGACGGTCTGCATGAAAAAAGAATCTTGAAATCTCCCCTGGAATCCAGTTCTAAAATAATTCCTTTTCTCTCTGCTGTCAAATTCCCTATCCTGATGTCGGAATCCAGCAGCTGAATTCTTTTCTCATTCTTATTTATTGAGAGAAGGATGCTTTCATGCGGGGTAAGGGAAAAATCAATGTAATTATCAAGCGGAAGACTTTCTGATGTCCACATATCCGTTGCCACGTACTTTCCTTCCGGGAGGGCAAGAGATATATCTTTGAGAGAAAAGCGCTTCTCCCCATCAGTGAGATTGAATACAGCGACTGTTCGAAGAGGCATGACAGGATTTCCGCGAACCCGTGAAAAATGTGCTCCCTTGAAATACCATATATCAGGTGGCTGGTTTGTCGAACGGTAATCGTACTCCGAAAAGAAAACATCCTCTCCGTTGTTCGGACAGCATATCGCCTTTTTGACCCTGTATTGACCCGGGTCCCGGGGGTGCTGGTAGAGCCATCCTGCGATCTCAACAAGCGACCTTGATATTATGCAGTAATTGGTCCATGTGAAGGCCTCTTTCTCGGTAAGTCCCGGAAGCAATCCGATGGAATCGCTGTTCGGGACAATCAGGTCTCCGCCGTGGGTTGCGAAGCATGCTGCACCCCAGAGGAAGTTGGTTACAACCCTGTCCCACTGTCCGGAACCGACATCTATGCCGTAACGGTAATTGTTGAAATATTCTCCAAGAAAAGGATTTCCCATCACGATATCGCATCCTGTCTGCAGGTACCCCTGTGCCGGCAGCCTGCTGCAAATCTCCCTCAACCACCAGGTTCTCCATTCATACCCGCTCTTATCCTTCACTGACAGGAGCGGCTTGCTGTCTTCAAAAACATAACTCCAGAAGTCGTGCTTCATCCCTTCAAAGCCGCAGTCAGTAAGGAGAACGTCTATCGCCTTCTTCATGTACTCCCTCACCTCAGGCAGGCTCACATCCAGTATGCTGCTTTCAGTTATCCTGTAGGAGTAGTCAACAAACCATTTCTTTTTATCCCTTGCCAGTCGCGAATTATTGTCAACACCCCCTCCTATCCATATGGCAGGTTTCAGCCCTTTCGCCTTAATAGAATCCGTAAAGTTTCTGAGTCCTCCCGGGAATTTCTTGCTGTCAATCGCCCTGGCGCCCTCATACGGGACGGCCATGCCCCCATACCCGTATCTTCTAACC
Source organism: uncultured bacterium (assembly GCA_964403465.1). Lineage (GTDB taxonomy): Bacteria > Ratteibacteria > UBA8468 > B48-G9 > JAFGKM01 > JAFGKM01. The sequence continues at coordinate 1,626 of CAYOFY010000002.1, read as the reverse complement.
GCGTATCCATTGTCAATCTGGATCCATTCAACTGTCGGCAGGTTCCTCCTGATGAATTCCGCGTTCTTCAATATTCTTGCCCTGTCTATATCCCTGCAGAGTCCGTCATTCCATGAACCCCAGACCACCGTGCCGCGGTTTGTGTCAGTTCTTCCCCTGTTTACTGGAAGAATTTTTCTTAACTCTTCCATGTATTCTTCAAATATTTTCGCGATATCCGCGGCATCTGAAACGCCCAGGTACCACCTGTCGCTGTCTATCACTTCCCCGGGAATTAAATTCCTGTATTCAACCGCCTTCAATGAAGAAAAGATTTTCCATGTGAGACTTTTATCCTCATGATTCAACATATAATTGTGGTAGAAGACCTTCTGGCTCAGACTTCCGTGGACGATACCCCTTCCTGACGAGTAGTTTGACAGCAGAATAGCAGGAAAAGGCTGGTAGGGAGAAGCACCTATTCTCTCGGATACCACTCCAGGGTCAGCCCATTTATTGCCTCCTATCTCGTCATAGGAACTTTCCTTTGCGAGTCCTTCTGTCCTCTTGACGTCAACCGGTATCGTCAATAAATCGTATATACGTGGATTTTCCGTGTGATAGAAATAGTCCTTTTCCGGAAGACATTTCCCGCCGAAGGATATATTGCCGATAATGATACCTGTTTCCACGAGTTTGAGCTGTCGGGGGGAAATGTTCTTTATGCTCCTCTGCCATGTACTTCCACCCTTTCGCCACGTGAAATATATTTTTTCCTCAATTCCGGCTCCGTAACCATTGTCCATGCGGCATGTCTTTTCCTTCTCGTTGATTTCAATGCGCGATGAAGCAGGAGACAAGGTGCCGGACTTCAGCTCAATGAATGGTTTGAAAGAAATGTTTTCGCAGGACGTAATCTCCCCCAGTATTGCAGACAGTTTTTTCATCTCCCGTATCTGACCTCCTCCGGTGGAACGTTGCTCACGTATGGTATCTCCTTGCTAACCAGGTACGTCTGCCCCTTTGCCGTGGGGAAGGATATGACCTGTCCCGGCAGGTAAACATCGTCCATAAAGGGCACCGCGGCACCCTGCTTTTCAACGGAATTGAGTATCTCCTTCTGCTGCGGAAGCAGGTATATCTTGACCTCCACCCCGGCGTCTGATTCATTCACAAAGGGATTGAGCATCCTGAGTTCGTTGCCGCACAGACTCTGGACCACGACATACATCGTTTTGTTTTCCCTGCGCTCGGCGGATACAAGAAACCCGCCCTGCGCCCTCAGGGAATGGAACCTCACGGGTTCGGCAGAAGGCGGTACCGCGGGGAATACCCTTATCACGCCATCATGACTCTGCAGAAGCATCTCGTTCATCATCACGCTCAGGCCCGGAGGGGTATCAACCTGCAGGAAGTGCGCAGTCCTGTTTGTCACCAGTCTGCTGGGGCTGAGCGTATTGCAAACATACTCAGCCATTTTCAGTCCGCGTTCAGCCATTCCCATGCGGAAAAGGGCGCATGAAAAGAGAACCCCGCAGAAACCGCCCACCTCGTGTGGATTGTTTCGGTAATGATAATACTCCTCAATCGTTTTTCTCGCCTGCTCACGCAGCATTTCAGGCCCGCTGTCCGCGGAAACCAGTTCCG
>CAYOFY010000001.1:0-58592 GCA_964403465.1 uncultured bacterium | reverse complement strand
ATAATAGGAAAAGAGAAGGAGGTGAAATGCCATGAAGACTATACGGATTGCTGTACGAAATATTGTTCTTATTGCTTTTTCGCTACTTGTGATTCTGTCAGCAACGCCGGTACTGGCTTCCGCAGCAACAGGTCAGGACGACAGGTTCAGCAAAGAAGAACTTGAGCAGATGCTGGCCCCGATTGCCCTTTATCCTGATTCCCTGCTTGCCCAGGTACTGATGGCATCAACCTATCCGCTTGAGATTGTCGAGGCAGAACGGTGGCTGCGCATGAACAAGGGGTTGGAAGGCGATGCGCTGTACAGCGCCCTTCCGGAGAAAGACTGGGATACAAGCGTTAAATCGCTTTGCAATTTTCCCGATGTTCTCTTTGCCCTGAGCGACAGGATTGAACAGACAAGAAGACTTGGAGATGCATTCCTGAGCCAGGAAGAAGATGTTATGAATACCGTCCAGGAATTGCGCAACAGGGCGTATGAGAACGGGAATCTAAAGACAACAAAAGAACAGAAAGTCGTGTTCGAGAGCAGGATAATAAGAATCGAACCGGCTATCTCCAATGTGGTATACGTTCCGATATACAACCCTCTGTTCGTATATGGCGCGTGGCGCTACACTTCTCACAAACCATATTACTGGTACTATCCTGACAGCTTCGCTTTCAGGACAACCTATGTGTTTTTCGACCCGCCAGTTTTCATAAGCATAGGCTGGTTCTCGTGGACATGGTTTGACTGGCCGGTTTTCCGTATCTACATAGTAATCAACGATGCAGGTCGGTACCACAGACACTTTGTCTGCCGGGACGATGATTCATACTGGCATCATGACCCATATCACAGGAGAGGTGTTAATTACAGGGACAGGGAAACGCGTGAACGATTTGAACAGAATCCGCCAGACCTCATACGGAAAGGTTCCGAGAAGGGGGATTATGCTTCAGGAAAGGCAGCAGATACATCACATTCTGGGATAGAATACAATAGGGTCAAAGAATCTCAGCTGGCAAAGAAGGAGAAAGAAAACTCTCATCCCGATGCTTCAGAAAAGACTTCTCCTGCAATAGCAAAAGAGAAGTCCGGGGTCTTTTATCCCAGAGTTGAGCGTGACAACAAGGATACAGAATCTCGTCGGACAGACCCTGACAGGGAAAATACTCAAACCTCTCCGTCTAAAGAAAAATTTGCAGATAGATCCCTGACAGGAAAGATTGAAGGGGCATTAAAAAACAAATCGGGGGACCGCGAAAAAGATCGTTCCTATCCCGGTGAAACGAAACTCTCTCTCGGGAGGAAGATAGAGTGGGCATCAGATGTTACGCAAGGAAGCGAGATATCCTCGGAGAGAGGGATATCAGAAAGAGGGAAGGGCGGAGAAGTGTTTCAAAAAGACCGGGGTTGCAGGGAATAGCCCTGTCCCTGGATATTGTCACCTTTCAGGAGAGAGGATTTTTACCTGGGCCGATTTTACAAGAGATGCAAACTTTTCTGCATCTGCTTTTGAGCCAACAGTATCCCCGAAGTGCACTGGTATTGCCACCCCGGGATGGATGATGTTTACCGCATGTGCCGCCTCTTCTGCATCCATTGTATAGGTTCCCCCTACAGGAAGGATTGCAATATCCGCCCTGATCTGGTTCATTTCAGGGATGAAATCCGTATCACCTGCGATATAGATTGATGCCTCGGGAAACTTTATGAGAAATCCCAGCCACATGTTTGCCTTCGGATGAAAAGATTTGTTCACGTTGTAGGCGGGAACACCGGCAATTTTCACCCAGCCGAGGTCTGCCTCATTTCCTGGGACAAAAGGCCGTTTATCTCCAACCTGAATTTTCTCCAGAGTATCGGACGGACCCGCAATCACAGTATCCTTTCCTGTTATTTTATTAATATCTTCGGGACTGAAGTGATCGTGGTGAGAATGCGTAATGAGAATAATATCTGCTTTATTACCTCCTGTCTTAATCTTCCATGGGTCAATATAGATATTATGTCCTTCCTTCTCTATGAGAATGCTTGAATGCCCCAGCCATGTTATGTTTTCCATCGTTATCGGTCTGTAAGACGAATATACCTCTGCCCTGAGAAAAAGTCAATCTCCGCAACTGACTGCTTCCTCCAGAGCGTACCACTTGCAGGGTGCAGTTTTTGCCCTGCGGGTGTTGAAAAAGAGGGTAGGGTAGAGTATAATCTAGCGTGGTATGAATGGCCGGAGTGGTGGAATGGCAGACGCGCCGGACTCAAAATCCGGTGAGGGCAACCTCGTGAGGGTTCAACTCCCTCCTCCGGCATAGCAATTTTCATGAAAGAGAACCCGAACGAGGCAAAAGGGTATGGGGAAAGGGTTTTCCCATGCAGTCGGTGTCGGGGGGAGAACATTAGGAAGGGGGAATCTCCCCCTCCTAAAGAGCGAAGCGACTCGTGAGGGTTCAACTCCCTCCTCCGGCATTTTAAGCTTCATTGAAGAGGGAGTTGAAGAGAGCGAAGTCAGTCCGATGTGATGAATAAGAACATCGGACAGCGAATGGCCGACCTGAGCCGTTTTGGGAGGCGAGGGCGCCAACTCCCTCCTCCGGCATGACAAATTTATGAGCGGTCTGTCAGGAATTTGAAGGCTGACAGAAATACCAGCAGAGAAAAAAAGAAAATGATCAAAAAAGACATAGTTGAAGCGGTTGCGGAGAAGACCGGATTGAATAAAATTATAGTGAAAGAGATCACTGATAAATTTCTGATGGTTCTGTCACATGCCCTGGCTGAAGGTAAAAGAGTTGAGTTACGAGGATTCGGGGTTTTCTCAGTTAAAAAAGTGAAAAGGAAAAAGGGCAGAAATCCCAAGACAGGAACAGAGGTTCTTATTCCGGAGAGAAACAAAGTTGTTTTCAAAGTTACAAGATTATATAAAACCCATGCGGGGAAAGATGAGCTTTTTTAGATATTCGTATCTTGTTCAGGCAATACGTACGATTGTATCACTTACGCCTTTTGGAAGTGTGCAGAAAACCGTGGTAGCAACATAACAGAGATTATTCCTTCTTGAAAGAGATTTCCGCCCTTTTGCATATAAAAGAAAAAAACAGGCAAATCAAAATATATCCTGTTTTTTTCTGGAATGTCCGAAATTATTTCGGGAGTTCCGGTGTACTTGGTTCACTGGGCATTTCTTCAAAAGGCAGCTGGGATACAGGAACCGGTTTATAGATGGACAGATACTCATTCAGCTTGTTCGGACTCGGTCCTCCGACTGTCTTCTGCCATTGCCCGACCACATAGTAATAATATACTCCCAGTCCAAAGAGAATCAATGAGAGTATAAAAAATACTATGCCCTTCTTTTTGTTTATCTCGGAAATCATCATCGCCAGAAAAAAACCAAGAAAGCTCAATCCCACAACAACCAGCGCTAACAGATATCCAGTTTCAAATTCCATCGTACCTCCCGGTTAGGAAATATATTCTTGCTCTTATTTTACTCCCCAATTTCATATTTTACAAATCTTTTTACCTTTATGTTTTCCCCGAGTTTTGCAATCTTGGATTCTATATATTCCCTTACAGTCATATTCTCATCCTTGATGAACGCTTGTTCAAGGAGAACATTCGCCTTGTAAAAATCCTGCATTTTACCTTCAATGATCTTATCAATCACTGCAGGTGGCTTATTGCTGTACTGCTCTTTGAAAATCTCACGTTCCTGGGCAAGTATTTCTTCCGGGATGGATTCTCTGTCAACCCATCTGGGGGCAGATGCTGTAATCTGAAGCGCAAGGTTCTTTACAAGTTCCTTGAATTCATCGTTCCTTGCTACAAAGTCGCTCTCGGTGTTTACTTCCAAAAGAACGCCAATCTTACCATTGGTATGTATATAAGCGCCGATAAGCCCTTCCCGTGTCTCTCTTCCAGCTTTCTTCTGGGATATAATCATGCCTCTTTTTTTCAGGATGTTCAGTGCTTTTTCTTTGTCGCCATTGGCTTCTTCCAGCGCCTTCTTGCATTCAATTACACTTGCAGCTGTTTCATCCCGGATTTCCTTCACAATAGATACATCAACCTTCATTTTTTTCTGGCTCCTCTGTTTTTTCTGATACCTCATCCGGTTTTGCACCTCTTGCTCTTCTCCCGCCAGAAGTTTTCCTTTCCGGCTCCTCTGATTGAGCCTGTTTCTGTTCTTCGAGAGGTGTCTGAATCAGCGATTCTTTATCCTGTTCCGGGATTGGTAGCGGGTATTGAACCGACGCTTTTCCTTCAGCTATACATTCAGCAAGTTTCTCAAGAATCAAACTGATTGACTTAAGTCCATCATCATTAGCGGGTATTGGGTAATCCAGAAGTTCGGGATTACTGTTGGTGTCAACTATCCCGACGATTCTGATTCCGACTTTCTTGGCTTCCCTTATTATATTAATCTCTTTCCTTACGTCAACGACAACAATGACTTCCGGGTATTTGTTAAGATTCCTGATCCCTGCGAATTTCTTAAGGAGGTTTTCCTTTTCCTTCAAAAGCAGAGACGCCTCTTTTTTTGTGTATAAGGAGAGTTTTCCGCTTTTCTCAAGTCCCTCTATTTCGTCAAGACGCGCTATCCTCTTTCTTATCTCGCTAAAATTGGTGAGTGTACCGCCTATCCATCTATAATCAACATAAGGCATTCCGCATTTCTCGGCAGATTCTTTTATGGGAACCTGTGCCTGTTTTTTTGTCCCGACAAATAGTATCGTCTTGCCATCCGCAGCAGATTTCCTGAGAAATTCTCCCGCTTCCTTTATCTTTTCAAGGCTCTTTTCAATGTCTATTATGTAAATGCCCTGTCTCTTGCCATAGAGAAAAGGTTTTATTCGAGGGTCAAATTGCCTTGTCGGGTGTCCGAAGTATACCCCGTTCTCCAAAAGCTCTTTTATTGTAACTTCCATTTTCTCCTTTCCCCATTCCTTCACAAAACATGATTCAAAAGTTTCATATATTTTAGTTGAAAAAACATTAATGTCAAGTTAAGTTGATATTATACCAGAAAAAATTGTAAAATCAAAGTTGCAATTGAAACATAAATAATGACCCCCTGTTTATGAGGAGATATATAATGGCTGGTCCAGATCCTGTTGAGACGACCAAAGTTTGAACTGTGCATCAAAAAGGGGGTAAAAGGAGGGTCATGAAAAAAGTCAAAGACTTCATGGTGGAAGAAATACCGACACTTACTGAACAGACATCCATCAGAACCATACTTGAACTTTTTTCCAATAGCGGTCATAACATACTACCGGTCGTCAACGGCGAAAGGAAACTGGTAGGGCTGATAAGTCTTGGCGATTTGCTTGATGATCTGCTTTTTTCGAAAGAAGAGATTTCCATTCTTGAAAAGGTCTCTTTTCTTGCAGATTTTCTCACAGATGTTGTTGAAAATATAGAGCATATCTCTCCTCTGGTTCTTGCCAGGGATATAATGCAAACAACTGTTTGTTCAATAAGGGAAGAAGATTCCATGCTCAAAGCGGCAGTCATGATGAAGAAAAAGAACATTCACAGGTTGATAGTAGTCAACAAGGACAATGTACCTGTGGGTTACGTTTCCAGGAACGAAATTTGCAGAGCGTTTATGATTTAGGGATTCATAAATATGGACATAAAAGCACTGATAAGCATCACGGTTTTTGTCGCATGTTATTTTTTCATAGCAATAGAGAAATCACCCAGGGTTTATGTTGCTCTCTCAGGAACTGTTCTGCTTGTTCTCTTAAAGGTTTACACACCGAAAGAAGTTTCCCTGTATGTTGACTGGGAAACACTGGGTTTCCTGTTTGGTGTTTTCATGCTTGTCAAGATTATTGAAGGATCCGGTTTTTTTAACTATTTCTCTCTGCTGATAGCCAGAAAACTTGATTTTAACCCTGCAAAAATTTTTATATTCTTTCCGTTGATGGCATGTTTTCTCTCCGGATTTATTGATTCCATAAGCGTCATTGTTTTTCTTGCGCCGCTCACGTATGCTCTAAGCAAGATATTGAGATTTGATGCGGCTCCCTACATTGTTGCCGAAATCTGCATGGCTAATATAGGCGGGACAGGTACTCTTATGGGAGATCCTCCTAATGTAGTTCTTGGTTCTATGTTTGGTCTTGGCTTCACGGATTTTGTAAAAAATAACTGGATTTTGAGTATGGTCGGGGCTGCCGGGGCAATATCTATTTTATATGCAGGACACAGGAAAGAACTTCTGAAGCTTAATAATAAGATTAAGAAAGAAGAATTGAAAAAACTTGTCCCTGAAGATGCAATTGAGGATAGGTCTCTCATGAAGATTGGATTGGTGGGATTTCTGGCAACTGTGGCTTTGCTCATACTCAGGGATTTTACAAGGGATGTTTTGCCGCTGAACATAGCTCTTGCCAGTCTCATACCGGCATTTACGATTCTTACCACAAAGGGAAACAATCCGAAACTCAAGAACATCCTGCGAGAAATAGATATTGAAACCCTGTTATTTCTGACAGGGCTTTTTGTTATCGTCGGGGCACTGGAGAAGACCGGCGTCATGCGAAGGCTCGCCATGTCAGTCAGTAACTTTGCCGGGCATATCTTTGGCATGACCAGTGTTCTCTTCTGGGGCGGAGCGCTTACCAGCAGTGTTATAGACAATGTTCCTGAAGCCATAAGTATAGGGTATCTTATTAAAAATCTCACGCCTGTCCTGTCTTATTCCGTTACATTACTCATCTGGGGGGCAAGCCTGGGACTGGATATAGGAGGCAATTTCACACCCATAGGGGCAAGTGCAAATGTACTGGGGTATGCGTTTATGGAAAGCCAGCATATTAGAATAGGCTGGGGACGGTGGATTAAACTTGCTTTCCTGCCGACGCTGGTTGCCCTGATAATATGCTGGGCAGGTCTATTTGTTAAATACAAGATAGGATTTTATTAACGTTATTATTATCAGTATGAATATAATTCCCCAGTTTGTATATTCTCTGTTTTCCTTTATCCTTCCCCACGAAAAATCAGTAAAATCCACCTTCTTCACGGCAGGTATGAAGGCCGGGACACGTTTCCTGTAGAGCAGGTAATCCTCTCCGAATTTTCTTTGCAGGAACTCTTCTTCCATAAATATTGCGGGTATATATATCAGCGGGAAAAAAACGATAAAAAACAATAACGGGAATATGCTGTCTGCAACTATAACAAGGCCTGCGGATATCAGGAAACTTCCAAGGTACAGGGGGTTTCTGCAAACTCTGTATGGACCGGTATTCGTCAGAACTTCATTTTTCCTGATAGTGCCTGCGGAAAGTATCCGCATAAAACTGCCCAGCAGAATAAAAGGAGCTCCTGCCAGTATGTCCAAATAACTGCCTTTTGCAAAAATTCCAACGATAACAAAAAACAGCAGGTTGAATGCGGTTCTTCTTCTTGCGAGTTTCAAAATGAAACAAGTTCTATCTGCCCCCATGCGAATATCTCTTTTCCCTTAATGACCAGTAACCCATTTATGAACGGGAACTTCTCAAGTTCGCGTTCCAACAGGTCTTTTTCAATAGTATTTGCGTTTACAAGGTTCCCAAAATAAGTTGCTGCTCCGTCAGAAAAGGCGGCGGAACCGGAAAGCACCGTTGCCGCGTCCGCTTTACCGTAACTGAAAGAATGTCCAACCGTGCCGCTTGAAGTGGCGATGCCAACAGGAAAATTTCCGCCGGATACCCTTATCCCCACCTTCAGAGATAGCGGGGAGTTGCCGGCATAAATACCGACGGTGAAATCCCTGTGCATCAGTGCAAAGATGTCCCCGCCGTTTTCAATGAATACCTGACTTGTTAACGGTAAGATGCTGCGTCCAATCAGTTCAGCAATTGCTCCTGCAACCGAAGCCATCGGGCCGGTAGACGTCATCCTGGAAGAATCACACATGAGCCGTATGATTTCCTCATCGCTTTCGCAATGCACGGGTGAAAAGGAGGTGTAAAATTCCGGATGGCCCTTGATATATTTTTTTATGATATCCCGCTGTTTTATTGCCTGTGTTTCAACTTCATTTTTCAGATTTTTCTCAGCAATAACGAGAAGGTCGGTCTCTTCAACCCTCACCTGAAATCTCTCAAATCCTGAGTGGTTCAGTATGTCCCTGTAAAACCTTTCCCGGTCAATATTCTGTTGCATGGTTTCTCCGGCATATTATAACACAGATTTTATTGCGCATGAGAGACAAATGCTGTAAACTATCAGTGACCGGGTGCACTGAAACCTATAAACAGGGGGATGAGATGGAATATATGTGGGAAGGCAGGTTCAACGAGAAGGTGGAAGACAGGGTTATCCATTTTACCTCTTCTCTGGATATAGACAGAAAACTTGCTTTATACGATATCAAGGGCAGTATCGCCCATACGAAAATGCTCATCAAATGCGGGATTATAGGTGCACGAGAAGGGAGAAGGATAGTTGCAGGACTGGAAAAAATAAGGAAAGAATTTGAGCAGAACAGGTTCCGGTTCAATAAATCGGATGAAGACATACATACGGCGATAGAAAGGCGGCTCATAGAGATTGCTGGCGGGGATGGAGAAAGGCTGCATACGGGCCGTTCAAGAAATGACCAGATAGTTCTTGATGAAAGATTGTTCATGAAGGACGTGATAAGCGAGATTATCGCAGGGATAACGATTCTGCAGAAAGTAATGGTCGCAAAATCAGGAGAGGTTTTCCCGCATGTTATGCCCGCATACACGCATATGCAGCAGAGCCAGCCCGTTCTCGCGGCCCATTATTTCCTTGCATACACAGAGATGCTTGAAAGGGACAAGAAGCGTTTTGAGAATGCGTACAGAGTGGTAGATGTTCTCCCCTCCGGGGTCTGCGCATGCTGCGGCACATCACTGCCGGTTGACAGAAAGCATCTTGCCAGTCTCCTTGGGTTTTCTCAGGTTTCACGCAACAGTATGGACACCGTAGCTTCCCGGGATTTTTTGCTTGAACCTGCGTGTGCCTGTGCGATCCTGATGCTGAATCTATCAAGGTTCTCAGAAGATATTATCATCTGGAATACTCACGAATTCGGATTTATCAGACTTCCTGACAGATACTGCACGGGTTCGAGCATAATGCCTCAGAAAAAGAATCCCGATATTCTTGAACTCATAAGGGGCAAGGCATCTTCGTCAGTGGGCATGCTTGCCGGGCTTATGGCTCTTCTGAAAGGGTTGCCTCTGTCTTATGACAGGGATCTGCAGGAAGACAAACGGCTGGTTTTCGGGATACTTGAGGATACCATGGCTTCTCTTGAAATCCTTGCGCATGTCGTTCCATCAATAATTTTTGACAGGAAGGCCGCGGAAAGAGCGCTTACGGAATTCACACTTGCCACGGATATAGCCGAGTATCTTGTTAAAAAGGAAGTTCCTTTCAGGAAGGCGCACGGTGTGTGCGGCGAACTGATAAGATACTGCATTGAAAAGAATAAGAGTATGGCAGACCTGGATATGAAGGAATGGAAGAATTTTTCCCCGAAGTTTTCCATGGACATAAAGAAAATCCTGAGTTTCAGGGGTTCGGTTGAGGGAAAACTGTCATACGGCGGGACTGCTCCGCAACTTGTAAGAAGGGAGATAGACAGATGGAAGAAGGTATTAAAATAATTTTCAACGGGTTTTTCGGATATGAAAAGGGTATCTTTCATGCGGAGAAAAGACCGGTTGATGATATAGCCGCAAAATACGGAACCCCATGCTACATTTACAGCAGGAACTCCCTGCTTTCCAGAATGGACAATTTCCAGAAAGCGTTCGGTGGTGTTAACTCAATTGTCTGTTACTCTATGAAAGCAAACTCAAATCAGCATATACTGCGGTTGATGGCAGAGAACGGATTCGGTGCCGATGTGGTTTCAGAAGGGGAGTTGCGCAGGGCATTACTCGCAGGTTTCCCGAGGCGAAAGATAGTATTTGCTGGAGCAGGGAAGAAAGAGAACGAGATTGAGCTTGCCATAAAGAAGAATATATATTGTATCAACATTGAAAACAAAGAGGAAATAGGGGTGATAGGAAAATTTGCCAGGAGATGCAACAGGAGAAATATCCTGTGCAATCTGCGTCTGAATCTGGATATAGACGTTGATACCCATCATTATGTGAAGACATCCAAGAAAGAAACCAAGTTTGGCCTGGATCTGCCTGAGGCGGCAGAGGTTATCAGGAAAAACACAGGTAACAGACATATTGCCATAAGAGGATTTCACCTGCATCTCGGTTCACAATTGAAGGAAGTGGCTCCTTATATGATGGCTTTGGAGAAAGTAAAAAGTTTTTCCTGCAGAACAGGATTTAAACCCGAAATTATAGATATCGGGGGCGGTTTCGGTATCGCCTATTCTCCAACCGACAGAGTAATGAAAATTGAGGATTTTGGCAGGAGGATAACAGAAAAGATAAAAGAAATCGGAGTGAAAACCCTTGTTCTTGAACCTGGCAGGTATATCGTCGGAAATACAGCTGTTCTTCTCGTCAGAGTACTGTATGTCAAGAAGAGGCAGGATAAGAATTTTGTCATAACTGATGCCGGTATGAATGACCTTATAAGGCCTGCTCTTTACGGGAGTCATCATACCGTGCTGCCGGCCAAAATCGGCAGGAGTGAAAGAAGCATGAAGGCGGATATCGTTGGTCCCATCTGTGAGACAGGTGATTATCTGGCAAGGGATGCAAGGATCCCTTCCGGGATAAAGCAAGGAGACCTTCTTGTCGTGGCAAGCGCAGGGGCTTATTGTTTCAGCATGTCTTCAAACTATAACAGCAGACCAAAACCCTGTGAGGTGATGGTGGACGGGAATAAAGATTTCACCGTGAGGAAAAGAGAAAGATACGACGACCTATGGCGCGGTGAACTTTGAAAAATTTCTGCTTTCGTGTATCTTGCCTTTGTCATCTATCAAAAGAACTTCCAGGTTTTTTTCCATGTTTGCAAGCTCAATGCTTTTCTCAATCCCCAGGACGAAAAACGCAGTAGCGAATCCATCGGCAGTTGCGGCATTATCTGCAATTACCGTTACACCTGCTGGATAATTCTGAACACTCTCACCTGTCCTCGGATTTACTATATGTCCGTATTTCTTCCCCTTTATTTTAAGGTATCTTTCATAATCGCCCGATGTAGCTATTCCATAATCGGTCAAGCGGACAATCTGCCTGATACCGTCTTTCCTGAATGGATCCTGTACTCCTACCTTCCATTTCCTTCCGTCGGGGTTTTTGCCGAAACAGTATATATCGCCTCCTGCGTTTATAAGGGCGCTCCGTACACCTTTCTCCTTCAGAAATTCAGCAGTCCTGTCAACTATGTATCCTTTTGCTATACCCCCCATATCAATGCTTTCCGGGATGATTACAGTATTTCCCCGAATTCCTATCCTCTCCCATCCCACATGTTCCAGAGTTTTCCTTATCTCTTGTTCTGAAGGAGGGGTGCCTCTTTTCTCCGCGTTCCTGTATAGATTCATAAGCGGCAGCACGGTTATGTCGAATGCACCGCCGGTCACTTTGCTCACAGTGATGCTCTTCTTGATAAGGTGAAGAAGTTCTTCGGAAACCTCGCTTTTCTTCAACCTGTTCAGCCGGCTGATTTCGCTGTCGGGATCATGAACGTTGAATACCTTTTCAAGTTCGCTTATTCTGCTGAAAGCTTCATTGAGTATTGCTTCATCATCAGAGGATTTCTCCATGGTTATCTTCACAAATGTATCCATTGCGAGTTCTTCTCTTGCGACGTAATTACAGGCGGAACGCTTCGAGATCACAAAAAACAGACTTGCCGCAAGTAAAAGCAAACCACATAATATCGCAGTTCTTCTCATGGTTATGCACCCTTATGCAGGAAGGTATTATAGCACAGATATCAACCAAGCAGGAGGAAAAAGGGGGAGGGCAAGCTATTATCCCTCCCCTTTGTACCTGTGTTACTTGATGTTGACCTTAAGCGTTTTCTTCTTTGCTTCGGGGGTCTTTGGAAGGATGACTTCAAGAACACCGTTGCTGTAAGAAGCAGTTATCCTGTCCCTGTCAATTTCACAGGGGATTTCCAAGCTTCTTGAAAAAGACCCTTCCCTGATCTCCTTTCTGTAGAAATTCTCCTTCTTCTCCTCTCTTGTTTCTGATTTCGTCGAGGATAACGTGAGAATATCATCTGTCAGTGAAACATCCATATCTTCCTTCTTCAATCCCGGAATCTCAGCTTTCACGAACACGTTGTTCTTATCCTCATAGACATCAACGGCCGGCACATTCGCATATGCTTCCCCAAAAGCGACTCCGGGTTTGAAGATGCTCTCCACTATCCGGTCGAAATTATTCCTGACATCCAGCAACTCCCTGAGAGGATTCCAACCTGCAATCTTGTCCATACCAAACACCTCCTTTTTCATTTACCGGGATTTAGATGTTTCTGATGAACCGCAGGTTTCATTTTCTGGAAGGCATGAAAATCTTGCAGTGAAGCGATGATCCGGAACAAAGGAAGCTTTATTTCTGTTTTATGGTCCGCAGGACCTTTTCAAGGAGAGTTTCTTCGTCCGGAATATTTGACGTGTCTATCTTTATATTCATGAAAGCATCTATGAAGACCCGCATCAGGGTATTTTTGGTTATCCTTTCTTTCCTGTATTGGGGCTCCCTGTTTTTCTGTATCTCCCGTATCAATTTATCAAGAAAATCAAGCTGGTCTTCCCTCAGTAGAGAAGTCAGGCGGACATCAAAGGTCTTGAACTTTGGAATACCCGCCTTTTCCTTTTTTTCCCCTGTTGAAATTTGCAGTTCAACCTCCTTCTCCACTGATTTCTTTCCATCAGATGTAGAATTTATCCAGCTCAAAGGGTCCCTTCCCAGACCTGTTTTTTTCATTTTTTCTTCTCCTGCTTTATTATCTCTGAAGCAAGTTTCCTGTAATCTTCCCAGCCATGGCTGCAGGGTGCAAAATCCTTTATTGTTTTTCCGAAACTTGGTGCTTCGGCAAGCCGTACATTTTCGCGTATCTTTGTCTTAAATATCTTCTTCTTGAAATAACTGGCCACTTTGTCAGAGACATCCCTGCAGATGTTTTTTCTGGCATCAAACATTGTTATTATTATGCCTGATATTTCAATACGGGGATTCAACCGTTTTTTGACTATTTCAATCGTCTGCATTAATTTTGTGAGCCCTTCAAGAGCAAAAAATTCTGCCTGAATCGGAATGAATATCTCATCGGCGGTTGTCAGTGCATTAAGAGTCAGGAGACCGAGGGAAGGCGGGCAATCTATGAGTATGTAATCAAAATCCATTTTGCTTTTCTTCAGAGCATCCCTGAGGATTATCTCCCTGCCTATCTCATTTACCAGTTCTATTTCCGCGCTTGCAAGTTCTATGCTGGCAGGTATTATGGACAGGTTTTTTTCGTATGTCGGCAGGAGCACTTCCCTTAAAGGGAATTTCTTGATAAGAATGTCATAAACCGAGTTTTTAATGCTTGGAGGTTCGAAACCAAGATGAATGGTTGTGTGAGACTGAGGGTCAAGGTCTATCAGAAGAACCTTTTTCCCCCTCTGTGCAAGGAATGCACCCGTATTCACCACCGTGGTTGTTTTGCCGGAACCGCCCTTCTGATTTATGATTGCTATTTTTCTCATCGACTCCTCCACTGTTTTTATGAAGTTATGAACTTCCTGATAATATAAAGTAAACTCCTGTTTTTGTCAAGAGATATTTTAAATGGTAATATTTTAAATATGAAAATAACGGGAAAAACCAGAATTACCGGTGTATTCGGCTATCCTGTAGGCCATTCGCTATCACCTCTCTTTCAAAATGCTGCTTTTGAATATTTGAAACTGGATTGTGTTTATATCCCGATGGAGGTTGCTCCTGAAGAGATAGGAAAAGCCATTGAAGGTATAAGGGCTCTTAATTTTGCAGGGGTGAATATCACCATTCCTCACAAGAGGGCGGTTCTGAAATATCTTGACGGGATAGACGAAGAAGCTAAACTTCTTGGAGCGGTAAATACCGTTGTAAACAAAAACGGCAAATTAAAGGGATATACTACTGACGGAAGCGGATTCGCGCGTTCTTTGAAAGAAAGTTGTGGCTTTACCATACGGGGCAAGAAAGTTTTTATTCTTGGCTCAGGAGGTTCTTCCTATGCCATAAGCGGGGCGCTGGCCAAGGGAAAAGTATCCAGAATCTACATATGCAACAGAACAGAAAAGAAGGCCATCCTTTTAAAGAGGCATCTCTTCAAAAATCTGGGATATAAATCCGTTGAGGTTGTGCCGTTTGGGGAAAGAAATGATAAGAAAATATGGCTGGATATACAACTCCTGATTAATACTACCTCGGTCGGAATGAAAAAAGGCGACCCTCTTCTTATAGATTCAGAAAATCTTGCCGGAGATAAGTTTGTTTATGACATAGTTTATAACAGGAAAACGGAATTGCTCAAGGCGGCTGAGAAAAAAGGATTACGCTGTCTTGACGGTCTTTCAATGCTGATATACCAGGGGGCTATTTCTTTTGAACTGTGGACGGGAAAAACTGCCCCCGTTGAAGTCATGAAGCGTTCCGTTTATCTTTAATATTTATATCCCATCCAGGTTTTGTTTCCGGTTTTTCCGGCGGAGGCTCAACAAGTCTCCCGTAGAGTTCGGGTCTTCTTGCTTTCAGATAGCGCCTTCCTGAAGACAGGGCGATTTTTTCAGGTACACATTGTCCGACAGTCATATCATCGCCCAGCGTGTTGCATTCCGCAATGATTTCCCCGAAAGGGTCTATAATCATGGCATTGCCGTTCCTGACCTGGTCGTCATCAATTCCAACGGGGTTTGAAAATACCGCATAGATACCGTTTTCATAGGCCCTTGCAGGCAGCCATTTCATCAGCCATCCTCGACCTTTCGGCCCCATAAACTCCATCTTGAGGGGAACCGGATCTTTTTCCCGATTTTCCCAGAGTTTCCTGTCCACAAAACCTCTGCCAGGCATGGGTGAAGGCAGACAGCAGGTAACATGCGGCATAAAAACAATCTCTGCTCCCATGAGGGCTGTGATTCTTACGTTCTCCACCAGATTATTATCGTAACATATCAGAATGCTGCATTTGCATCCTTTTATATCAAATGTTACATACTCATTTCCCGGGGAAATAGAAGGGTTTATGAAAGGATGCATCTTCCTGAATCTTGCAATCAATTTTGTCCCACTCACACAAATGTAGGTATTGTAAATATTATCTTTGGAATCTTTTTCTATAAGTCCGGCAAGAATATGAATTTTGAATTCTTTGGAGATAGCCATTAATTGCCGGATGCTATTTCCGCCCGGCACGGGTTCAGCGATGTCAAGCAGTTCTGTCTTATTCAGCCGTCTGATGAAGGTGTAACCCGTTATGCTGCCTTCATGAAAACTTATCACTTCAGCTCCCTGTGACACTGCCCTGGCGGTTAATGAATGTATTACAGAAAGGTTGTATCTCTTATCGGCATTCCGGTTTTCAAACTGAGCCGCCGCTATTCTTATGTTTTCCATATCAAGAGAATAACATTTCTTCACAATGCTGCAAAGCAAGTCAACTATTCTTGACAATTAATAGAACGTTATGGTATATTCAAAAAAGTTAAACTTAACAGGAAAAAAGGAGGCCTAAATGGGAGCATTAATTGGCGGAATAGTGGCGGTAATTCTCGGGATATGGGGACTTGCTGGATGGTGGCAGTATTTTATAAAGGCTGTTATGGCTGCAGTTCCTTTCCTGCTCCTTGTCGGAGGGGTGATAGCAATTGCGGCTGGGATAAGCGATATAAAAGACAAGATGGAAGAAAAGAAGGAATCCAAGAAAGAGGAAGGGAAGAAAGAAGAACAGAAATAAGACAAACACTATTTATCAAGGGGGAGTCCAGCAAAACTCCCCCTTTTTATTTTGTTACCAGGTTCAGTATCTTATCCTGTATATAGATCCGCTTTGCGATTTTTTTGCCTGCCACCCACTTAGAAATGTTCGTGTCATTGAGAGCTTTTTCAACCACTTCCGATTCGCATGAGCCGGAAACAACGCTTATCCTGCCCCTGACCTTCCCGTTTATCTGAACCACAACAGATGATTCTTTCTCCTGCAGATATTCCTCTTGCACTCCTGGCCAGGATTCATTAAATACTGATTTTCTGTTTCCCTGTATCTCCCATAACTCCTCGCATATATGAGGGATGAAAGGCGCCATAAGTTTGATGAAACGCTGCCACACATCAAGTAATTTTTCTTTTGAACACTCCCTCTTTTCCATAATCCCGTGTACGTCATTGGTAAACTCCATCATTTTCGCAATGGCGGTATTGAAATGGAATTCCTTTTCAATATCACCGGTAATTCCCTTTATGGTTTTGTTGATAAGTCTTTCGGAAAGCATATCTCCGTCGTTTTTGCCCGCACCTTCGTAATTCAGTATGTTGTTATTCAAAATCCAGATCCTGTTTATGAATCTCCACATACCTTCAATCCCTGTTTCGGCCCATTCCAGATCCAGTTCCGGTGGAGCGGCGAATAGTATAAAGAGTCTCAGGGTATCAACCCCGTATTTCCTGATAATCTCTTCGGGATCCACGACATTACCTTTTGACTTGGACATCTTGGCGCCATCTTTTATTACCATGCCCTGGCATAAAAGGTTTTCAAAAGGCTCGTTAAAGTCAAGAAAGTGCATGTCATTTAATACCTTGACGAAAAACCTGCTGTAAAGAAGATGGAGTATCGCGTGTTCTATGCCTCCTATATACTGGTCAACAGGCATCCAGTAATTCACCTCTTCCTTGCCGAATGGTTTTTCCGTTGTATCACCGGATGCGTATCTCAAGAAATACCATGAAGAGTCCATGAAGGTATCCATGGTATCGGTCTCTCTTTCAGCGTCGCCGTTGCATTCCGGGCATCTGCAATACAGAAACCGACTGGAGTTCCTTAGTGGCGATTCCCCCTTGCCTGTTAACTCAACGTCTTCGGGTAATCTGACCGGCAACTCTTTTTCTGGAACAGGGACAGTCCCGCATTTCTTGCAGTAGATAATGGGAATCGGGGTTCCCCAGTACCTCTGCCTTGATATGCACCAGTCCCTCAGGCTGTAATTTACTGTTTTCTTCCCTTTGTCCTGTTTCTCAAGATGCTCGGTTATTTCCCGGATGCATTCCGTGCTGCTCATCCCGTTAAAGATACCTGAGTTCATCATAATTCCTTCGGATTCGTATGCCTGTTCAAGCTTATGGGGCGTTGTTTTCCACTCCGGGTTTCTTATCACAATCCTGATGGGAAGTTTATACTTTCCCGCAAATTCAAAGTCCCTCTGGTCATGTGCGGGGACAGCCATGATGGCCCCGGTGCCGTATTCCAGGAGGACATAATTGCCTATCCATACGGGTATTTTTTCATTGTTGACAGGGTTTATTGCCGTGACTCCGGTATATATCCCTTCTTTTTCCATCTTTGCGGTTGCTTCAATGGTTATATTCTGGTTTCTTACCTTTGCGAGGAAAGATTCAATCTCCTTCTTAGAACTGCTCTTTGCGATAATCTCTTTTACCAGAGCATGCCTGGGAGATATTACAACATAGGTTGCCCCAAAGAGCGTATCAGGTCTGGTGGTGAAAACCTTCAGGTCCTTGTTCAATTCCGGTATTGTGAAGTGCACTTCACATCCGTAACTCTTGCCTATCCAGTTTTTCTGCATTGTTATGACGCGCTCCGGCCAGTTTTTCAGCCCTGAGAAATCCAGAAGTTTTTCAGCGTAATCGGTGATTCTGACAAACCACTGCGATAGTTCCTTCTGTTCAACCGCTGAAGCGCATCTCCAGCACTCTCCGTCAACAACCTGTTCGTTTGCCAGAACTGTATTGCAGGAAGGGCACCAGTTGGCAAGCGACAATTTCTTATATATCAGGCCTTTCTTGTAAAGCTGGAGAAAGAAATACTGATTCCATCTGTAATATTCAGGGTCGCATGTTGCAAGTTCTCTTTCCCAACAGTATGAAATACCAAGTTTTTTCAATTGTCTTCTTATGGTTTCTATATTCCTGTATGTCCATTCTTTTGGATGTATCTTCTGTTTTATTGCGGCATTTTCCGCAGGCATGCCGAATGCATCGTACCCGATCGGATGCAGTATGTTAAAACCGTTCATCGCAAGAAAACGGGCGATTACATCACCGATAGTATAATTCCTGACATGTCCCATATGTATCTGCGCTGAAGTGTAGGGAAACATCTCAAGCACATAGAATTTTTTCTGGCCTCTTACAAATTGGGCTTTATATATGCCGGATTCATCCCATTTTTTCTGCCACTTGTCTTCCGCTTCCCGAAAGTTGTATTTCCCCATTTATTTTTCTCCACACACGAACCTGAACGTCAATAAAATATACTCCAAATCCATTTTTTTTTCAATTCAATTCATGCGATCATACTGGTCTCAATTCATTTGACATTTACTTCTAAGTGGTTAGAATTTATAATCAAGGCAGAAAGTTCCGACGAATCGGAAGGAGAGTCTTCTCATGGAATTGAAAGATCTTGCAAAGAGGTATGGTGATGAAATAGAGAGAAGGAAACGACGCCTTCGGGATTTCTGGAAGGGAAAGGATATAGGCAGACCGCCGCTTTCTTTTGTACCGTACAGTCTGGAACCACGGCAGATTTTTGACGATGCGAATCTCCAGTTTGAAAAGGCGGCTCGCTACTTTTCCATGATAATGGAATTGCCCGGAGACAACGTGCCTGTTTTCTGGCCTGACATGGGGACAATATCCCTGGTTTCTGTTTTCGGGGGGGAATTGATAAAAGAAAGCGATGGGCAGAACCAGTGGATTAAGCCCGCTTTCAGTTCCCTTGAAGATGTCCGCAATCTTGAACCCCCTGATGTAATGAGCGGACTGGTGAAGGAAGAGTTTGACAGATGCCGGAGATGGCGCGACATTACCGATGGTTTCGGATACGTAGCGCCCCCTGACATACAGGGACCTGTAGGCAATGCAATACTTGCCATCAAACAGGAGGAATTTTTCATCGGCATGTATACCGAGCCTGAACTGGCGCATAAACTGCTGCGTCTATGTACAAACGTCATTCTTGAGGTGCTTTCAGTTTACCGCAAGGAATTCGGAGATTCTTTTATACCGGTAACCTGGCCGTATGTCTGGATTCCCGATGGCATGGGTATTTCTCTCACGCAGGACTCACTGCCTCTGCTATCTCCCAGGTTGTACCGTGAGTTTGAACTGCCTTACGTTAAAGAAATAGCACGGAAGACCGGAGGTGTCTTTATGCATTGTTGCGGGCAGTTTGAACATAGTCTGGAAGAAATAAAAGAAATACCGGGTTTGATAGGTATAGATCCTTCGTACCCCTTGAGCCGCATTGAAAAGATTATAGAGGTTCTTGGAAAGGATATAGTGATTACCCCCGGTCTGAACTCAAAGGGCATTGATGAATTTCCTTCCTACGACAGGTATGTTGAACATCTCATTAAAACACTGCCTGCCGATGTAAGACTGTGGTATATTCTTCCTGCCGATAATCCCGAAGAGTATTTTGACGTTTCGGCGGCGATAGCAACCCTTAAACTGCTCGGATTGAATCATATTTTGGAAGAATATCAGGAAGTCATCAGCAAATGCTGACCTGAAAGAGTCAATATAAAGACGGAGGTGTGCAATGGACTTTTTTTTCGGGAAAAAGAATGCGGTGTATGAGAAAACGGAAAAGTACCTGAACAGAATCCGGGAAACCATTGAGATGTTCAGGAAAACAATGGAAAATTATTTTGGCAACGGAATATCAAGAGAGTTTAAGGAAATGATAGAAAATACGCACCTTTCTGAGTCGATGGCCGACGACCTTCGCAGGGAGATAGAACTGGAGATGTACCAGAAGTCGCTTATACCGGAGTCCAGGGGTGATATCCTGGGTCTTATTGAAGCAACAGACGCTGTTCTCAACAAGGCACAGTCGGTGTTGTACCAGATTGAAACGGAATCTCTCAACATCCCCCAGGAACTGAAAGAGGATTTGCTCAAACTGATTAACAACAATATCTATGCTTTTGAAGGGGCTATTGAAGGATTCAGAACGCTCTTTCACAGTCTAAAAGACGTGAGGGAAAAAGTGAAAGAGGTTGACAAACGAGAGAGCTCTTCGGACAGGATGGAAAGAGACCTGATACGCAGAGTTTTTTCATCCGGCTATGAGATAGGCCAGAAGATTCTTCTGAAAGACCTCATTATTGAGATAGGAAACATCTCGGATAAGTCCGAAGAGGTAACTGACAGGTTGAATATCATCGCCGCAAAGAGAATGGTTTAAGAATGGATATGAGATTACTCGGACCGCTGTGTATGGGATGGGCGCTGGGTTCAAATGATACCGCAAATGTATTCGGCACAGCTGTGTCCTCGTATATGGTAAGGTACAGGACCGCGGTTGTCCTGACCGCTGTTTTCGTACTCACAGGTTCATTCATCGGCGGCTGGCGCGGGATGGGAACCCTTGCAGGACTGACAACACAGACCGGCGATACCGCCTTTATAATCTCTGTTGCTGCCGCGATGACCGTAACCCTGATGAGTTTTCTGAAATTACCGGTCTCCTCTTCCCAGGCTGTCGTAGGAGCCATCATGGGCATCGGTGTTATTAACAGGCAGATGGAAGCCATGGGATTGATGAAGATTTTTATATGCTGGATTACAACACCTGTGGGCTCGGCGCTGACTGCTGTTATCCTTTACATTGTTCTGTCAAGGATTCTGCATAAGCAGGCACTCCATTTTCTGACATATGACAGGTTGATGAGAAATTTACTTATTCTTGCCGGAATCTACGGAGCGTATTCTCTGGGAGCCAACAATGTCGCAAACGTGACAGGGGTTTTTTATCAAGCCGGTGTCATGGACGTCAATCAGGCATTACTGATCGGAGGAATCAGCATTGCTCTGGGTGCATTGACATGCAGGAAGGGAGTGATATTTACAGTCG
Organism: uncultured bacterium; assembly: GCA_964403465.1. GTDB lineage: Bacteria > Ratteibacteria > UBA8468 > B48-G9 > JAFGKM01 > JAFGKM01. Next base: position 37,574 of record CAYOFY010000001.1, on the reverse strand, counting down.
GAAGGAGGATTATACCCGTTGACGCCTTTTCCGCGCTTATTGCCGTCCTGGCTCATTCAGTGGTGCTCCACATTTATGCCCGTATAGGCGTTCCCGTTTCCTCTTCCCAGGCTATTGTTGGAGCAGTTATTGGAATAGGGCTTCTGAAGGGCGTAAAGACGGTAAACAAGAAGACAGTTCTGAAGATACTGTCAGGTTGGTTTTTCACTCCCGTTATGGGCACGCTCTTTTGCCTCGCTATCTATTTCCTCCTAAATAAATAGTAATATTCCGAAGAATTTAGAATAATCCTGCTTCAGGGTCTATTTCTGATACCATCTCAACAATTTTATGTATCAATTTTCCCGCCGTATCTAACGAGGATTTTGCTTCAGCCATGGTTATGTGGTTAACTGCATCGTAGATAAAATCGTGTCTTCTCCTTCTAAGCCTTTCAAATTTTCTTATCAACACATCATAATCCCTTCCGAGAATTCTTTCCGTACAATGTACAATTGTCTTATGAGTTTGTTTCGGCGTAGGCAAAAACCCTTTTGCGAACATAAGCGCTCTGCCTGCCCGTATCATCGCGTGATAAGCGATTGTCAGCGACCATGTTACATCAATCTTGAGGTTAGCTTCGGCAGTTTTTAAGTCTTTTAAAGAACGTTTCAATTGGTGTGATATTTGTTTAAAATCTGGCTCTTGCCTTTTTATGAGATTATCCCTTATAAAATTTTCGTAAGGCATCTATATCTCCTTTCAAAAGTATTTTTCTATTCCGTAAAACATTCATTATAAATGGTTCTCTATTAGCGGCATCTTTTTCAAATGTTTTTGGCGCATAGATTTTATAATTTATTTCTCTTTGCGTCTTTCTTTCAATAGGAGCCAGTTTTCTGATAAGTTTATCTTCGTCAGGATTGCCGATAATCAAAAGGTCTATATCCGAAATGCCGGTTTCTTTTCCTTTTGCATAAGAGCCGTATATAAATGAAAATTTTATTCCTTTTATGCTTTCTATCACCGATTTCAATTCTCCCTCTATTCCGACTGTTTTAAATACGATGCTCTTAAACTCCTCATAAAGTGGGTACTTTCTATTTACCCTGAAAAATCTGACATTTCCTTTGTATTCACTCTCCATCACGCCTTCGGCAACCAGTTTATTAATTGTCCTCTGAAATGTGCCCGGTTTTTTGCCTAATATCCTTCCTGTCTCCTGCATGTAAAAAGACTTTTCCGGGTTTGAAAAAAATAACCGCAGCAAATTCGCCGTATTTTCCGTTAACAATTTCATCATTGCGCTCCTGTATGCATGCTGCATACAATTATATGCAAAATGCATACAAGTGTCAAGTTTTTACATCTCAATCAATTTTTGACCTTGCCCCAATAAGTTGTAAAATAATCCTATCAAATGAACAATTTTATTACAAACAACGGTTCAGGAACTCTGAACAAGCGACTGGTAGAACTAATCAAAGAAAGTAAAGAATTGAAATTCCTGGTAGGTTTTTTCTATTTTTCAGGTATTCGGGAGTTGTACAAAGCGTTAAAAGAGAATCCGGATGTAACAATCAAGGTTTTGGTGGGTCTAAATGTTGACAAAACAAACCTTGGCATAATTGAATTGGCAGACATTGAGAGCAATGTATCCGATGAAGAAAAAACTTACAAGTTTTTACAGTCTGTAAAAGAGTCCCTGAACAAAGACGATTTTGATACAGAGGAATTTTATGAGCAGGTCAGGTATTTTGTTCAACTTATCAGGGAAGATAAACTTCTTATTCGCAAAACATTTAACCCCAATCACTCCAAAGTTTATATCTTTAAGTTGGAAGAAGGGCAGGTTGGCAGGGATAAACTGTTTATCACGGGAAGCAGTAATCTCACAAGAGTAGGACTTACCACTCAGGAAGAATTCAACGTGGAAATCTCGGATTACGGCTTCAAGGACGCGGAGGATTATTTTAATTCGCTATGGAAAATCGCAGTACCAATTACCGAAGATGAAACAATCAAACAAAGACTTATAGACCTCATTGAAAAAGACACTCTTATAAAAGACATAACTCCGTTTGAAGCATTTGTTCTTGTCTTAAAAAACTATCTGGATTTGGTAGGGCTGAATTACGAAAATATCAGATGCAATTGTATCTGGTAAGATTTGTTCCTGCATGCCGGTTTTGCAACAAACTGAAAAGAAACAAAAAATTTGATGTCATTGAAGAGGCAATAAAAGGTATAAAGAAACTTAGAGAAGACTACCTGTGTAAATATGAATTTTATGAACTGAAAAAGCGAAATAGACAGGGAGGATGATGGAGGGTATTTATTTCAGCATGGGGGCGAAGGTTTATTTTGAGAGGGGAGGGCTTGGGAAATATCTCCCCGAGGTAAGAGAGCACGGAAAAAAAATTCTTATCGTCACAGGAAAGCATTTTATTTTCAAGTCGGGCCTTTATGATCTGATATCTGGAATACTTTCCAGAAACGGCATAGAACATGTCTTTTACTCTGACGTTAATCCGGAGCCTGATACCGATGACGTGGACAGGGGTGCTCTGTTATGTAGAAAAGAAGGGTGCGACTGCGTCTTTTCTGTCGGAGGGGGAAGTGCCCTGGATGCCGGGAAGGCGATAGCCGTGATTGCCGCAAACGGCGGTTCGGTAAGGGATTATTTCGGCGAGATGGAATATGAGAAAAAACCGTTGCCTGTAATTGCCGTGCCGACCACCTGCGGTACGGGTAGCGAGGTGACAAGATTTGCAGTGATAGTTGACAGGCGAGAAAGGACAAAGAAGACCGTAAGCAGTGAGAAGATTATTCCAAAGGTTTCAATACTGGATGCGGAGGTTTTGAAAACGCTTCCCCAGAAACTTGTCATGGCGACAGGGATGGATGCTTTTTCTCACAGCGCAGAAAGTTTCTTGTCATCAAGGGCAGACTCTCTGTCAAGGATGTTTTCAAAGGAGAGTATAAAAATGCTGTGGAAATCTCTACCCAGGGCATACAGAGAACCGGATAATATTGAGGTCAAAGAAAAAATATTTCTCGCTTCTCTGATTGCCGGATTCGCGTTGAATAAAACGGGGACCATAATAGTACACGGTATAGGTTATTCACTGACGATAAAACACAACGTTCACCACGGGACCGCCAATGCGATAGTGCTTCCTTACGTTTTTGAATACCTGAAAGAGAACGGATATTCTGAGGAGATGTTCGAGCTTGAAGAAATCTGGGGTGATACAGGGAAACTTAAGGATTTCGTATCGGATATAGGGCTTCCATCGACCCTCGACGGGGTGGGTGTTTCTCGCGAGGAACTGGATGAACTCACGGATCTATCGGTTACCGGAACGCAGCGGTCCATGAAGAACATGAAGGTGAAGATGGAAAGAGGGGATCTGAAAAAGATTCTGGAAATGGCGCTGTAGAGATTGCCGCGTCGTGAAAAACACTCCTCGCAATGACAAGTGTGGAGCGGAACCCGATAAAAGGAATCGGGATGACAAAAGACGTCAGATTGCCGTGGAAAAAACCCCGTAGAACGGGGCAAGCCGCTCGCAATGACAAAAAGAGAGGGAGGGTCTGCAATGACAAAGAATAGTGGGGGAGTGAAGCAAATGAAGGTAAAACTGGCTGAGATGACACTGAAGGAAGTGAGGGATGAAGGGCCTTTTGAAGTGGCTGTTTTGCCGTGGGGTTCCTGCGAGCCGCACAACATGCACCTTCCTTACGGATGTGATGCGCTTACGGCGGAGAAAATTGCCCAGATAAGCGCGGAAAAGGCAAAGAAAAGAGGAGCTAAAGTTATTGTGCTGCCGGTGATGCCAGTCGGAGTTAACTCTAATACCATGGGATTCCCGATGACATTGAGTTTTGCACCTACGACAGAATTTGAGATGTTTAAGGATATTGTCGTTTCTCTTGAAACGCACAAGGTGCATAAACTGATTATACTCAACGGCCACGGCGGAAATGAATTCAAATTCATGATAAGGGAGTTACACGGAAGAACAAAGGTGCAGATTTTTCTTATGAACTGGTGGGAAACAGGAGAAGATATAGCGCAGGAGGTCTGTGAAGACAACTCGGGGGAGCATGGCAATGAGGCGGAAACATCATGGTTCATGTATATGTATCCGGAACTTGTACATCTTGAATGGGCCGATGAGGGGAAAGCGAACGAACCCGTACTGGAAGGTTTAAGAAAAAAATATATCTGGATTACAAGGCCATGGCATCTTCTTACCACAAACGCCGGTCAAGGAAATCCAGAGAAAGCATCGGCGGAAAAAGGCGGAAAGATTGTGGAAATAACGACAAACAGGATAGCGGACGTTATAAAAGAATTATCTGATGCAGAGATTGATAAGAAATTCCCTTACTGAATATGGAAAAGATACATTTCAGAGACATGGGAAAATTCAAGGGAAAGTTTGTCACCGGAATCGGAAAGTTTGATGGCGTTCACACGGGACACAGGGAGATTCTGAGGACAATTTCTTCCGAAGCGAAAGAGAAGGGTCTCCTGCCCGCGGTTTTTACCTTCCGGAAATTTCCGGCGGAGTTTCTCCTTTGCAGCTGGGACGAAAAGATTAACTTCCTGGAAGAGTCCCATATACGATTATGTTTCTGGTGTGACCTTGACGAAATTTCCGGTTTATCCCATGAAAATTTTCTCAATTCCTTGCTTTCCGCAGGGCTCAAAACCCTTGTTGTGGGCTATAATTTCCGTTTCGGAACAGGGAGAAAAGGAGACATAGAATTCCTGCAGAAAAAGCAGAAGGAGAAAGGATTTAATCTGGTCATTGTCCCTCCGCAGAGGGTGGACGGCGATATTGTTAATTCCTCAAAGATAAGAACGCTTATAAAGCACGGAGAGATAACGGAGGCGAATAAATTCCTCGGGAGATATTTCTCGGTGACGGGCGAAGTTGTATCAGGTATCAACGTGGGTCGTACTATCGGATTTCCTACCGCCAACCTGTCACTCGAGAACAAGGTTCGGATAGGGCAGGGGGTTTATGCGGGATGGGCGCAGCATGACAGGAAAATATACAAGGCGGCGATAGTTGCCGGTGTTTCTCCCACCTTCAATGACAAAAGAGAAAAATTTGAAGTTTTCATTATTGACCTCGGCGCTAAAGACTTATACGGAGAAAAAATAAAGGTTTTCTTATTCAAAAAACTGAGAGAGCAGGTTAAATTCAAGGATAAGGAAAAACTGAAACTCCGCATATCAGCGGATGTGAAAAAAATAAAGTCTCTGCTGAAAAAAGAACCGGGTCTTCAGATGTAAACGAGCAGGATTGCAGCCCATATCTCCCGATTATCCGATTACTCGTAAATCTCGTAAACGGCATTATTCATAAGAAACTGCACGTTTTTCCCCAGGGAAAGAAATTGTGCGGACTGCGGCTCCTTGCTGATCAACTCAAAGTATTCAGGACTTGCAAACTGTATCTTTATTATTTTTGGACTCCGTGCGTTCTGTATCTCGGAGTCTATCCATATTTTGTTACTCTGATACATGGCTCTGCCCTGGATATTTTTCACCTGCGACGCCAGGTTTTGCTTGTTGCCGGAGCCGTCCCTGTAAGAGAGGCGCTCCCTGCCCTGATAAATCTGTTCCTGGTTGGCTGCATTCTGCAAGGAGTATATCTCAGTGCTGGCGGCTATGCTTCTTTTCCCTTCTTTTTCGCGGATACTGCCGTAATCCTTTTTCATGCTCTTATCCAGCAATTCGTCTCCGGCAACTTCATTTCTCAATAACTGCACTGCAGGTTTTGAATCTCCCTCAGCCCTGCGGCGGTCCTCTTCTTCCATGATCAGGAAACTTGTGTAAGGCGTTATTATTCCATATTTGCGGGCAACATCTATTATTTCATCTTTTGTTTCTTTGCTCTCTCCGTTCAGCCGTATTTCATCCAGTAGATAGCCAATATGTTGTGCCGCCCATATCTGAGGTATAAATTCGTTCTGTGTGTTTTCCCGGGGGAACTCAAGGGTATACTCAAATTTCTTTCTGCCGCCGGAGATTGTCCCTTCCAGAACGATCTTTGTACTGCCTCCTTTCTTGTACCGTCCTGCTATGACAATGGGAGAGTTTTTGAAAAGGTCAGGGAGTCTTTTCGGGTAAGCGCTTTTTACCTTCAATTCTCCAAAGTCAATTGAAAGGTTTGAAAAAACAGGGAATCTTATTTTTTCATAAAAAGAAGAGATTTTCAGTTCAAGATTTTCTTCAGGCGTGACGTAAGTTCTGTATCCGGCTGATATCTCGGCAATTCGGTCAAGAAAATGGGTGTTTATGCCGTAATCTATACCGAAAACGAATATCCGCGTCTCATCCTTGTTTTTTTTCACAATTTCAACCAGACCGTTTTCATCTGTCAGCCCTATGGTGGGTTTTCCATCGGTTATGAAAAAAATGCTTGTGGGATTCATGTTTTTACCTTTCCCGACAGTGGAGAAAGCTCCGGCCAGAGCTTCCTCAATATTCGTTCCGCCTATCGGGCGCATGCTTTCAATGAATGTTTTTGCAGAAGCAATATTGCTTTCATCCGCAGTTTTGAGAGAACCGAAAAGGTTCTCCGCTTCCGTGGAAAACCTGATAATCTCAAACCGGTCTTTTTTGCCAAGATTATCAATGCAGAAAATAAGCGCATTTTTCGCCTGTTCCAGTTTCTTGCCTGCCATACTGCCGGATGTGTCTATAACGAAAACAATGTTTTTTTGCAGAACTTCTTCATATGCCAATTCATCCGACGGAGAGATGTTCAGGATGAAAAACCCGTCTTCCTCTCCAGTTTTATGCGTAAGCAGGTCTATTCCGATATCTGCTCTGTCCGTTGAATAATAAAAGGAGAAGTCCTTGTCGGGCAGAACATTTTTCTCCTCAAATTCAATAATTGCCCTGTAACTGTCCTGCTTCCGTATTTTAATATCATGAGTGGGACAGAAAAGGGTCTTAATTCTTTCCTTTGTCTCGAGATTAATTCTGATACGGACTTCTTCCACAGGTTTTGAGGAAAATTTTTCCGTGTTCAAAGGATATACATAATTTACCATCCCTGAATCTAACTTTAACAATTGCCCGTAGCGGATGCTGACTTTTTTGGTTGAACGGGGCTCTATAGGGAAGATGCGTACCTTGAATGCGTCCCTGCCTGCATATTCAAGAAGGGCGGGATCTCTCATCTTTCTAACAATGTCCTCATAGATCTTCTTTGCTTTATCTGCGGCAAGCAATTCAGCAGTAATCTCCTGTCCGTTTATGTCCATTGAAAAGCCGCTGATTATGGCGCCTTCAGGCACAGGGAATATATACATGCCTTCCAGCCGGGAGTCCGTAGGGTTGTAAAATTCCTGGCTGATGTTTGTCTTCGCAACACCGCTTTTATCTATATCAACCTCAACGCGGTGGTACTTAACCTCGAGAGGGTATGGGGTTGAACCCGGATGAACCGGGTTGGGAATTACTATGAGACCGTCCGCTTTCAGCATACCTCCGAATAGAAACAGAGCTACTGTCAGAATTTTTGCCGTGCGCATTTCGCCCCCTTGTTAAATGGAAAACTGTCTTTTCCTGACCTGCGTTCTTATCGCTTTTATAAGCGCTTCGTCCAGGGCTTCTGCTCCGGAAGATTCAGCTCTTTTTTTCGCAAGATATTTTTCTCTCTCCGCATTTAACGCATTTATTTTCTTCTGAATATCCTGTCTTTTCTGAGTCATCTGTTTTATGTATTCCCACCGTTGTTTTTCATTCATGTTTTTCATCTCTTCTGGCAGGTCTTTTTCTTTGATATCCTCCATCCTGACGCTTTTTTCGTTTAGCGCATCAACGAGGTCCCACCCGGAGTTGGTATAGTTGGCTGATGCTTTTGCAACCTGTCTTACAACAAAACTTTCTTTTGAAACTGTTGCTGCGTTTACTTCCTGCTCTGCCTGTCTCTTCTTACCCTCGTCTCCTGCCTTGCCGTAGGCAAGATATGTCTTGTTCAATTCCATGCCGAGTGCCGCTATCGACTTATCCTGAGGCGCTTCAATGTAGGCAACAGTCTTGTCCTGGTCGATGCTGGCATAAACTCCATCGGCAATATCCGCTCCGTCCTTCCAGCCGGAAGTGACTCCAGTCTGATAATCTCCGCAGTGTATCGTGTTTACCATGATTCCCTTGCCGATTGCGCTTTTGCAGGTTTCTTTATAATCAACGTTTCCCTGCGTGAAAGGTTCATTGCCTGCGATGAATATCACCTTGTAGTCGCCGTTTGATTTGCTCCATTTGAGTTTTTCAGCGGCGTCTTTTATTACCCATCCACAGTATTCGTCTCCTCCGTTGGTCCTGAGGGCGAAGAGTTCTTCGGATACCCTGTCAAGGTCAGTGGTGAAGGGCACAATCAGCCTGATGTATCCTTCACCGGCGGGTAAACCGCTGTTGCCGTACTCAAAGAGCGCCACCTGCAGTTCAGGACGTTCTCCTGTCTTTTTGATTGAGGCAAACTCGTTTACGATTGTCCACAACTGGCTTCTTGCCTGGTTAATCAACCCCTCCATGCTGCCGCTGGTGTCAAGCAAAATCGCCATCTGGATGAGCGGCTTTTTCTCAGCCCCGTGGCAGTTCACAAAAAAAGCAAAACTCAAAACGGCCAGCGCTTTCCAGACATTTCTTTTCCTGTCCATTTCCTCCTCCTTTACCCCGCTTCTAAAAGCGTGAAATGTGAAACGACGCCTTCTGTCTTTGCGAGCGCCGTGCCCCGTTCTACGGGGTCTTTTGAGTGGCAACCCGACGTTCCTTGTCGCTCCGGCATGTGTAAGCCATAGTCCATAACCATTTTTCTCCCTGGATCCCTGCTTACTATCCGCAGGGATGACAGAATACGTCACCTTTCACGTTTCACTCCTTCCAGTGACGGGTTTTGATTTTTCCATTTATTTGTTAGACACGCGGAGATACAAGAAGTTCCATCTCTTGTACAAAAGGGGACAAACAGCCGGGCGGTTTCTGAAGCGGGCGTCTGAAGGAGGAACATCCCGGTTGAGAAGAATCGGGATGAAGAAAGCCGCCCTTTGCAGGATTGGTTAACAGGTTTTATTGCAGTGATCAGTCTATTTTCTGGAATTCAACGGATGGTTTCTTATTTACTACGTTCAACTGGTATGGCGGAGGTGCCAGTTTCTGAAGGGGTAATTCCTTATACTGAACAACGATTTTGTCTTTTTCCTCAATAGTGTTTACAACGGTATACTCATTATCTGCCTGCCTGGAGGGTACGGCGACAACCATCTTTTCCTTGAAATCAACGTCGGGAAGCGGTAATGTCAGATTTTGAAGAGTGTTCTGCGTATTCCATATTGAGGACCATTCCTTCTTATCCCGTATTACCATCGCATTGGGCAGCGGTCTTGCCTCTGTAATTTTTGCAGTTTCCGTTCCCGATACTTCGTCGGATACGGAGCTGGCGCTGCTGCATACCTTCTTACCGCCTTCTCCGATGATGCAGTACTGCCCTTCAGTCTTCAACGACGATGAGGGAGCGGATGCTGCTCCTGCCAGGGCTTTTCCCGTTCCTTCCTCCCTGGCTATGACTTTTGTGCCTTCCCTTGCTCTGGATGTATCGGATAACCTATCAACAGGTTTTTCCAATGACGTGCCTTTTTCTTTCAAAGCGAATGGTTTGTGATATGCCCCAGGTTGACTGACAGTCTCTTCTTCATTTTTTCTTTTCACCTCATCAACCGGCCTTTTTTCCTGCTGAAGTTCAGGGATAGCCGCACCTTTTGCTGTCTCAGGGGGTCTTTCATGCACGGGTGCCCTGGCTATCTGAATTTCCTGAGTTCTGTTATGCATTACAAGAAATGCGGCGATAAGCAGGGCAATCGTTCCAAAGACCGGAAGATAGAATTTTTTGACCGGGAGGGCTGAAGGCTTTGTTTCAGGGATATTGTCCATTATATCCCTTGCAAGGTCTGCGGGTGCCTGTATTCTTCCTGTCCGTGATAAGAGATCTCTCGTTCCCTTCAGCATCTCGACAGTTTTTCTGCATTCATCGCAGGTCTCGATATGCAGCGCAACCGAATCCTTCAGCTTTTTATCCAGTTCCCCGTCAATATAGAGCGAGAAAAGTCTCATGTTTCCATGGAGTTTCATTGGTTCAAATCCTCCCGGAACGGCAGAATCTTTTCGGCAAGTTTCTGTCTTGCCCTTGCGAGTCGTGATTTTACCGTTCCTGTCCGGCAATTAAGTATGCCGGCTATTTCTTCGTATGAGCGACCCTCCATATCCCTGAGCACAATAATTGCCCTATCACCAGCCGGAAGAGAATCAAGACATTTCTGGACAATCCTGTTTTTTGCATCGTTCTGCGTGCGTTCATCCGGAAACATATTCTCGGCTGCCGGAATATCCTCTATTTTCCTTGTGTTCAATCCTGCCGTGTATGATGTGAAATTCTGGATTTTCTTCTTTCTGAGGGTGTTTTTCCAGACGTTGCAGGTTATGCGGTAAAGATATGTGAAGATTTTTGAGCGCCCCTCAAACCTGTCGAAAGATTGATAAGCCCTCAGGAAAGTCTCCTGTGTTATGTCCTTTGCCTGATGGTAATTCCCGCATAACCTGTATGCGAGATTGAAAACGCTGTTCATTTCCCTGTTCACTATTCCAACAAATTCCTCTTTTCTGTCCATCAGGGATATCCCTTACATTTATTAGACACAAAAACAGGCAGAAAGTTCCACCGTCTCCAATACCTGTCAGGGCAGAGGTATGTGTGAGTAATCAAACGTCTCCGGCTTGCCTTTCAGTTTCAATGCTATAACAGTTCCGTATCTATCCGGCGGCTCTTCAGGCAGTCCGGTGATAACCAGTTTTCCCCCATCCTGCCTGAATTTCACCTGTTTGCCCGTGGCAAGAATTTTAGCGGAAACTACCTCTGTCCTTATTCCGGTCACTGTAGCTGTTTTTCCGGACCATCTGAAGATGTGCAGATAGGAGTTATTGCCTTTTGCAGTGGCCATCCCGAGCATCCCTGCCCCCCATAATCCGAATCCTGCGGGTATGCGTTCCGTGCCGTAAATTGCCTCGCCATTTTTCTTTAACCATGTGCCTATATCCTTCAGGCGTACGGTCTCTTCTTTCCTGATGCTGCCGTCTGCTCTGGGTCCGATGTTAAGCAAGTAGTTTCCCCCGTTGCTTGCGCAGGTTACGAGGTTCTGTATAAGCTGCGTCGTGGGCTTCATATTAGGGTTGTTCTTGATATAACCCCATCCGCAAGAATCTCCCATTGTCATGCAGGATTCCCAGTATCTTCCGGCTTCCGAGGCTGTGGTGTGTTGTTCGGGGGTATCCGTGTCTTCCGGCAGTCCCGCACGGTTGTTTATTATTATGTGCGGCTGCAGTCTGCGCACCATGCCGTTGAGTTCCCTGCTTTTCCAGAGAACCGGAGTATCTTTCTTGACGTCCGTTCCGGGTATCCATCCTCCGTCGTACCAGAGGATATCTATCTTCCCGTAGTTTGTCATCAGTTCCTTCACCTGTGCATGGGCCTGCTTAACCATGGCTTCAAAACTCTCCGGGTATTTCCTCCTCTGAAAATATCCTGGAAAACGCCAGTCGAGCAGGCTGTAGTAGAGGCCCACGCGCATATCATGTTTTCTGCAGGAAGTTATGAATTCTTTCACAAAGTCCCTCTTTGCGGCCGTTTTTACGGATGTGAAATCACTTGCTTTTGAATCGAAGAGACAGAAACCGTCATGATGTCTTGTTGTCAGAACCATGTATTTTACACCGGTTCCTTTGGCTATCTTAACCCAGTTTTCAGGTGTGAAACTCCCCGGTGGGTTGAATTTCCATGCAAGTTTCGCATATTCTTTGCGCGGTATCCGTTCAACCAGCATTGTCCATTCACCTCTTTCAAGCAGGGAATAAAGCCCCCAGTGTATAAACATGCCGAACTTTGCTTCCGTCCACCACTTCATCCGTTCTCCCTTTTTCATTCCAGTCTCCTCCCTATTAAAGGAACAAATCTAAACTACTATAATATATAACCGTCAATTACACAAATGAAATTGAAATTTGACTGTATATTGAAAAAAGATTAAAATTGGTGGGCGTTAAAACTACCAGCTTTAAAAATCTTGTACGGAGGGAGGAAATAATGGATGGCAAGAAGTACGTTTATTTTTTTGGTGCAGGTAAAGCGGACGGTGATGGGAAGATGAAAGAATTACTCGGAGGGAAGGGAGCAGGACTTGCGGAGATGGTAAGGCTGGACATCCCCGTTCCTGCAGGGTTTACAATCACGACGGAAGTATGCACCTATTACTATCAAAAAGGGAAGAATCTCCCTGATAGACTGGAGGAGGAGATAAAGGAACACCTTTTAAAGGTTGAGGATATCATGGGCAGAAAGTTCGGGGATGGAGTGAATCCCCTGCTTGTTTCTGTTCGTTCCGGCGCACGCAAATCCATGCCTGGCATGATGGAGACGGTGCTCAATGTGGGGCTCTGTTCGGCGACCATACCAGGTCTTATCAAGAAAACAAAAAACCCGCGTTTCGTCTATGATGCGTACAGACGTCTTATCATGATGTATTCTGACGTGGTTATGGAAAAAGCCGCAGGTCTGGAGCCGTCGGAGGGCAGGGGTATCAGGGTTCAACTGGACAAGATGATGGGCGAATTAAAGACCAAAAAAGGTTATAAGTCCGATACCGACCTTACCGCAGAGGACCTGAGGGATTTATGCGAGGCATTCAAAAAAAGAATAAAGGATGTAATAGGAGCCGAATTTCCTGATAATGCATGGGAACAATTGATGGGTGGCATAAAGGCCGTTTTCCAGTCTTGGAACGGGAAAAGGGCCGTCTCCTACCGCAGGATTGAAGGTATTCCAGATGATTGGGGCACGGCGGTAAACGTGCAGGCTATGGTCTTCGGCAACATGGGCAATACTTCGGCCACCGGCGTTGCGTTTTCCCGCAACCCTGCGACAGGCGAGAACAAGTTCTACGGCGAGTGGCTGGTGAACGCACAGGGAGAAGATGTCGTGGCCGGAATAAGGACGCCGAACCCTCTGAATGAAGAGACGAAAAACGAACAGAATCAACATCTGCATTCTCTCCAGGAGGCGATGCCTGATGTTTACAGAGAATTATGTGATATAAGGTTAAATCTTGAAAATCATTTCCGGGATATGCAGGATATTGAATTTACTATCCAGGAAGGCCGTCTATGGATGTTACAGTGTCGTGTGGGTAAGAGGACGGGCACGGCTGCCCTCAATATGGCGATGGATATGCTTTCCGAAAAGCTCATAGATAGAAAAGAGGTTGTTATGAGACTGACAGCCAGCCAGGTTGATGAACTTCTCCATCCTCTAATAGACCCGAAATCAGAAGCAAATGCGAAGCCTCTTGCCAAGGGTCTTCCAGCCGGTCCCGGCGGAGCGACAGGTCTGATAGTATTTACTGCGGACGATGCCGTAAAATGGACAAAACATGGCAAAAAGACAATTCTGGTGAGAGAGGAGACCAATCCGGAAGATGTTGAGGGGATGAGAGCGGCACAGGGCATACTTACGGGGAGGGGAGGGATGACAAGCCACGCGGCCCTTGTTGCCCGTGGATGGGGCAAGTGTTGTATTGTCGGTTGCAGCGCGCTAAAAATAGATGTCCATAAGAAGACTCTAATCGTGGACGGCAAAACTTTCAAGGAAGGCGCCGTTATTACTCTTAACGGAACGAGAGGGTATGTCTATGAAGGAAGCCTGCCTATGATTGATGCAACGGAAAACCCGCGTTTTGCCGAATTCATGAGAATTGCGAATTCTCTGCGCAGACTGGGCGTAAGGGCTAATGCCGACACACCTGACGACGCAAGGAATGCGATTGCTTTCGGTGCGGAAGGCATAGGGCTTTTCAGAACGGAGCATATGTTTTATGGAAAGGGTTCGGAAGAGCCATTGTTCCACCTGAGAAAGATGATTGTGGCTAATACGACTGAAGAGAGGAGGGCGGCTTTGGAAGAATTGCTGCCGTACGTAAAAAAGGATATTAAGGCTACGATGGAGGTTATGAACGGGCTCCCTGTTACCATAAGGCTGCTTGACCCTCCGTTGCATGAATTTGTGCCGAAGCGCGAGAGTGAACAATCCAAGCTTGCAAAGAGTCTTGGAATATCACTGGAAGAATTTAAAAAGAGGGGAGAGAATCTGCATGAAACAAATCCCATGATGGGACATCGCGGTGTACGTTTAGGAGTTACCTATCCCGAAGTTACCGAGATGCAGGTCAGGGCAATCTTTGAATCCGCAGTAGAATTGATAAAGGAGGGCAAGGAGGCATTGCCGGAGATTATGGTGCCGGTTGTAAGCACCGTCGAAGAATTGCAGGACCAGAAAAAAATAGTGGATAAAATTCACGAGGAAGTGTGCGGTAAGTATGGGGTTAAAAAGATAGAATACCTCTACGGAACGATGATTGAAATCCCAAGGGCGGCACTGACTGCCGGGAAAATCGCGTCCGAGGCCGAATTTTTTTCGTTCGGTACGAATGACCTGACACAGATGGGTTTCGGATTTTCAAGAGACGATATCGGGGCTTTCGCACCGGACTACATCGAGAAAAAAATTCTTCCCGAAGATCCCTTTCAGGTTCTTGACCAGGAGGGTATAGGCGAACTGGTTGACATAGGGATCAGACGCGGCAGAAGCACACGACCTGGACTGAAGGTCGGTATATGTGGAGAGCATGGTGGCGAAGCAGAATCAGTCAAGTTCTGCCACCGGGTAAGAATGAACTATGTCAGTTGTTCTCCGTATAGAATTCCAATTGCCGTCCTCGCCGCAGCACAGGCAGCGATAGAGGAGCAAAGGTAATACTGAAGTTTGGAACTTACGAAGTACTTAACTTCTTAACTATATAACTCCCAAACTTTTAAAGTTACTAAGTTGTAACAAGAACCGTGAGGCGCACGGACTCCGAGGAAAAGGAGTCCGTGCACTTTCTTTTTGGACATTGGGGTGAAGAGCAAAGTTCCAGGTTTGTCATATGAATGTGGAAGAAAAGTTTATTTTTACCCTCATGGAAGGATTTTCAGGGGAGGGTGGACAGGGGATATGAGAAGCCGTGCCAGGCGGATTGGGATGCTTAAATATGACTTGCGGGTAATTAACGGCCCAGAATCAGGGGTAATAGGGCCCTCAAATGATATAAAGGCGTATAAAACGTTCTTAAACGGAGAAAGAAAGCCTAATTTTTGATTTTCATGCGGATGCTGGGCGCATAAAACAGGAAAAGGCAATTTTCCGGTTGGATGTACTAAGAGAATTCCGGTGGCAGAATTTTATGGAAATTTCACATACGGGGGTCGCTTTGAAAATTTTTCGGCATGGAGTGGAGCTGCAGGGCGGGATTTTAATTTACATATTACATGAAGCAAGGACTTATAACTACCTGATAGATATACACTTATATAATTCAGTCCAGGAAACAGGAAAGAAGAAGCTGAAAGCGTGAAAATTCACAAAAAAATATAGTTTGCGGACGCTAAGTTGTAGCCTTTCTCCGTCTTTGATTGCAGACCATAAGGCCGTATTTCTGGGCGGTTTTGATCATCGGTATCAGGACAGACGGTATGTGTGTTCACCACCAGAAATTCTATGTTCTGGTCAGATGATGCATAATAATTGTCTGATTTAGGTGTAATAATATCTGTCCGCGCGCTCCGTCTACTATTTTGAGGCTGAATATGCAGGGGATTTCATAAAAAATACCCAAAAAAAGCTCTTATAACTTTTGAATGATAAGTTATTCTACATGAATGACTTAGAGCGCATTATATCAAAGTTTTTCTTAAGAGAAGCCTTTCAACACTTTAATCTGTATTCGGGGTTCCTTCGGACGAGTTTGTGGGACAGTTAAGTTAACATAATATTTCTTATCCGACGTTATATGTCTTATCGTCTGATAAATAAAATCTTAGATAATATTCAAGGACGTGCATTTTTTTGATAATTGATTAATTTCTATATGTGCAGAAGACTCACTCCGGAACCTCAAGAAGAGATATCGTAATGGCTTTTCTGGGAAAGAACTTGCTGAGGATGCTGCTGATAACAAGGCCGTCGTAAAAAAATATGAAACCGCCTGTAAGAATCCCGGCTATCCAGTTCAAAAGGAGAAACAGTATAACCACGGAAAAAGAAAGAAGTGCTATCAATAGGACATATATGACAGAATATTCTTTTATGACAAGGAAAATTTTCGAAAGGATCTTGCGAAATTGAAATGCATTTCTAAGGTCATCGTCCTCGAGATATAGGCATACGGCAAAAGGAAGAAAATAGAAGGCTATGAGAAGTAATAATGTACCTATAATATTGAGAATTTGCCCTCTAAAGTAAAATAAAGAGAAAAATCTGCCTCCGGAAAGGGTTAGCATAAAGCGGGCACTCAAAAAAAGCAATAAAAGCGGGATTATCGCGTAGGATAGGGTTATTAGACACAAGAAAGCGCCTTTTTTGAAGAGTTTGGAGATATTTTCATCCCACTTGACGGATGACCTATCCTGCTCTATGCTCTTTTTCAGTTTTATCCCGAGATATCCCATGGGGATGAAATTCACCACGGGGAAAAATGTAAGAACACCTCCTATCAGCAGATTTATGACATTTTCCTGATTTTTTACCGGCTCTTTCAATGCATCAATTATCTTCTTTTTCATTGTTTTCGCATCAGACTCAGCATTTCCCTGACTGCATTTTCAATCCCTGCGAAAAGCGCTCTTCCTATTATGCTGTAACCTATATTGAGTTCCTCAATGCCTCTTATCCTGCATATTGCCGGGGTATTTTTATAATCAAGACCGTGTCCCGCGTTCACCCTGAGTTCTATTGACAGGGCGTATTCTACGGCATCGGATATTTTTTCCAATTCGGACGTGACGTCTTTTTCCGTCTTCGCATCGGCATACCGGCCGGTATGAATTTCTATGAATTCGGCGCCCGTCTCCTTGCCTGCCTCAATCTGGCTTTTATCGGGCTCTATGAAGAGGCTGACCCTGATTCCTCTGTCCGAAAATTTTTTCACGCTATCGCGTATCTTCTTGGAATTCCTGATTACGTCCAGGCCGCCTTCTGTCGTGAGCTCCTCGCGTTTTTCGGGAACCAGGGTTACCTGGTACGGTCTCACGTCAAGCGCTATTTTTACTATCTCTTCCGAGAGGGCCATCTCAAGATTCAGGTATGTCTTGATGGTCTGCTTCAGCAGATATACGTCCCTGTCCTGGATGTGTCTTCTATCTTCCCTGAGGTGGCATACGATTGAATCGCATCCTGCAAGTTCGCAAAGCACCGCGGCATGGACAGGGTCAGGGCTGTTTCCTCTCCTTGCCTGTCTTACCGTCGCTACGTGGTCTATATTTATTCCAAGTTTCATTTATCCCGAACTCTCCTTTGATATGATGCATCGTGAGGGATTTTTGATTTTGCTTATTCCCTATTTATAGCAATTCCCGCAAAGCACCTATCAGTTCGGCGTTTTCCCGAGGTGTGCCGATGGTGATTCTCGCGTATCCAGGGCCTATGCCTGCCATACTCCTTATGATTATACCTTTCTTTTCAAGCTTCTGTATTATGGCATTGTCCCTGAACCTGCAGAGTATGAAATTTGCCTGCGTCGGGACGTACTCTATGGCAAGCTTCTTCAATTCCCCGTAGAGGTAGTGCTTGCCTTTCTTGTTGTTCTTGATGGATTTTTCCACGTGCTCCCTGTCGTCCAGCGCCGCAAGGGCGGCCTCCTGCGCGGGTGTCGTGGTGTTGAAAGGCGGCCTGATTCTCTCCATAAAACCGATTATCTCGCTTTTCGCAATTCCATATCCTATCCTTAACCCTGCAAGACCGTAAATCTTTGAAAATGTTCTTACTATTATGGCGTTTTTCCTTTCCCAGTAGGAAAAGCATGTCCCGAAATTCTCGTCTTCAACATATTCCCTGTAGGCTTCATCCGAGATGATAAGCATATTGTCAGGCACCTTTGCAATAAATTTTTCAATCTGGTTTCTGGAAATTATTGTGCCGGTGGGATTGTTCGGATTGCAGAGTATTATGACCTTCGTCTTGTCCGTTATCCTGTCAAGGAACATGTCCATGTCATAGGAGAAATCGCTCTTCAGAGGGACCTCGACCGCCGTCGCTCCCATCTTGTAGGCCAGAATTCTGTAAATCAGGAACGAAGGGGTCGGATATATGACCTCTTCGCCGGGGTTTGTAACTATTTCCATCGCCATTGATATTATTTCGCTGGAGCCGCTTCCAAGGATTATATTTTCCGTCGGGACCTTCAGGACATCCGATAATTTGTTCGTTAGGTAATATCCTGAACTCTCCGGGTACCTTGAAAATTTCTCAATGGATTTCATGGCCGCCTCAGCCGCCTTCGGGGATGTGCCCAGGGGATTCTCGTTGGACGCTATCTTGATTATTTCTGCCATGTCGAATCCATACGCCCTCTGCAATTCCTCCATGGGTTTTCCCGGAACATACGGCTCAATTTTTTTTATTCCATCTCTGACGATTTTTTCTATGCCCTTATCCATATTTCAATCCCGTTTTCATCCTGGTTTCGTTGATGGTGGCAAGAGCCACTTTCTTTGCTTTTTCCGCGCCTCCGTCAAGTATTTCCCACAATGTTTTTCTGTCTCTTGCCAGAGCGTTTCTTCTATCCCTTATGTCCTTGAGATAAAGAGCGAGTGCCTCTCCGGCTTCCTTCTTGCACTCGGTGCATCCTATGACCGCACCCCTGCATTCCTTTTCTATCTGCCCCGCCCTTCCTGCGTTGAAAATTTTATGGTAACTGAAGACGGGACAGGTTTTCGGATGTCCCGGGTCTTTCTTGTATATCCTCCTGGGGTCGGTAAACATCTTGCCTGTTTTCTCCCTGATTGTTTCCGGCGCATCCTGGAGGTAGATGCAGTTATTGTAGGATTTGCTCATCTTCCTGTTGTCCGTGCCAGGGATTTTCGGTGTTTCGGTCAGCAGTACCTCCGGGACGGGGAACATCTCTCCGTAGAGATAATTGAATCTCTTGGCTATCTCGCGCGTCAGTTCCACGTGAGGGGCCTGGTCTATTCCTATGGGAACGTAATTTGCCTTGTATATCATTATATCGGCCGCCTGCAGAACCGGATAACCGAGGAATCCGTAAGTATTGAGGTCCTTCGCCGCGAGCTGTTTCTTCTGCTCCTTGTAAACCGGGTTTCTTTCGAGCCACGCGGTAGGGGTTATCATTGAGAGAATCAGGTGCAGTTCAGCGTGCTCAGGAACCATAGACTGCACGAATATTGTCGATTTTTCCGGATCAAGCCCCGCGGCTATAAAGTCCATTGCCATCTCTTCGGCATAAGTTTTCACGTTTCCCATTGAGGCGTATTCGGTGCTCAGCGCGTGGTAATCCGCTATCATGTAGAAGCAGTTATATCCTTCGTCCTGGAGCCGTTTCCAGTTTGCAAGCGCCCCGAAAAGATGCCCTATGTGCAGAGGTCCGGTTGGCCGCATTCCGCTCAGTATATTCTTTTTCATGATGGCTTAACTCCATAAGTTCATAACTTCATTACTGCTCTTTTTTATGCTCCCTGAAATATTCCTTCACTATCTCTTTGTGGTCAAAGGCAAAATTGTCCGGAAGATTGTTTTCGGTAAAAACCGCCGCTTCCTCCGCATCGTCGTCCGGCTTCGGATTTCCGCTGCCTCTGGCGGTGAAAACGGTTGATATCGTGTGGTGCCTGGGGTCCCTTCCCGGCGCCGAATATGTATGGAACTGTTCCAGTCCGGAAACAGCCATTCCCGTCTCTTCCTTTGCTTCCCTTTTCGCCGCGTCTTCAAGGCTTTCCCCGTAATCCACGAATCCTCCCGGGATTGCCCACCCGTAAGGATAGTTCTTTCTCTTGACCAGTACAATACCGCCGGGCAGTTCTATTATGACGTCAACCGTGGGCACGGGATTCCTGTATGTTTTCTGAGTCATGCTGACAAGATATCCCTCAACGCTTGACCGGAAAACGTCAAAAGTTCTCCTGTCGTGCAGGACAAACCGTATGTCCTTCAATGACCCCCCTTTCACAGAGAGGCATCTGAGTGTTTCTTCAATCATTATGTCCGCAACCATGGATGGAGAGAGCCCTCCGGTTCCGCATCCGAGCGCAGGAAAAGCTATTGAAGAAATCTTCAGAGTATTTCCAAGCGACAAAGCGCTCGCCGCGGATTTGCGCACCTTTTCTGCATCGGTTCTGAAATCCATCCCCATGGTGGCTGCATGTATCACGTATCCAGCCGGAAGTTTCCCGCCCCGGGTATATAGCGACTCCCCTACCCTTACGGGACCTTTCTCCATTGCCTGTTTTTCAATAATATCTCCGCCCGCTCTTTTTATGGCGAGGGCGACTCCTCCTCCCATAACCATGCGGTTGTTGGCGGCATTGACAATGGCATCAACCTTTTCTTCCGCAAGATTGCCCTCTTTTACCTCAACCCGTGCTCCTGCTATGAAAAAGACTGTTTCTGGCATAGCGTTTAATTTTACACTCTGAACCGCCAAAAATCAATTTTATGAAGGTCTCTTGGATTCCGACATAAGACAGAGTTTTCTCTTGCAGTGCCCTGCCGGGCGGTTTCGGAAGCGGGCGTCTGAAGGAGGAGCGTCCCGATTGGGAAGAATCGGGATGAAGAAAGCCGCCCGGTTGGGCATAGTCAACATGCATTCCTTATGTCGGAATTTCTGAGGTTTGGTATCGGAGGGAAATTGTGTCAGAAACGAACGAGTCCGCTTCCTTCCGCCGGGTAGGTGATGAACATTTCCTGTTCAAGATTCAACGGGTCGTAGTAGTTGTCAAGCATCTTTTTTTCCAGATCTTCATAGGCGCTTTCTTTTACCATGACCATTATGCATCCTCCCAGTCCCGCACCTGAGATTTGTGCTCCGGCAACGCCTCTCACGGAAAGTGACACATCAACCATCCTGTCTATCTCGGGAATACTGCACCTGTACGAACCCGGTTGGCAGATCAGCATATCTGAAGATTCCCGGGCACGCCGCGCAAGGTTTTTCATCTTTTCATCGGAATAGTTGATATGGAAAGGTGTTGATGTCTCTTTTACCGTCCAGCGCATAACCCTGTCGCCTTCATGGGAGATATTCATCCACCTGCCAAATTCCCCTATTTCGTTATGAAGCAGAAGCTCACTGCATCTCCGGCTTCTCAGGCATTCTGCAAGCCCGTAGATGAAGACCTCCCTGACGCGGTAAAGCCCGGCCGCATCCGGGAGGTTTTCTATCCTTGCCCTTAACCCGTCGGATATCCCCATACGTAAAAGTTCTTCTGCCGATATTTCAACAGGCAGTACTGACAGCATTGAAAAAATATCCTTCTCAGACAGGGACGGTTTTCCGTAAACCATATCCCTCATATATTTCATGGCATTCATAAGCCGCGGAAATTGCTTGCTGAGCAGTTCCATACCTATATGGTAGCAGGCAACCCTCTGGTTGAAAATATTCCTTACTCCCCTGGTCTTATGCGCCTGGCGTTGCGAGTTGCACACGGATATGATGTACCGGCTTGGAAAGGGAACGGTCTCTATTTTTTTAAGAGGATAAAATCCTATATGGGTAACGGAGCCTTTTTGGGAATATTTTATGGCTGCGTGGTCTCCGCTCCCTCCTCGTGTACCGACGTATTGTTCGCCCTCTCCGCACAGTTCCACAAATCTTTCCGCAGAAACTTTGATATCGTTCAATAGAATGCACGCTTCAGCTATGGAAACGAATAGTGCCGAAGATGAACTGATTCCTCCCCCGGATGGCAGATCGCTGGCAGTCAGTATGTTCATGCCTTTAAGGTGCTTCTTCCCTGAAAAATGTTGAAATCTGCATATGACCGCCTTGACATATTGTCCCCAGTCTCCCCTCGGAACGGTTCCGGATATTTTTGGCCTTGAACTGTTTACAAAAGCATGCCAGTTTTCGTTTGCGCCTATGCCCAATTCGTCTATGGAAAACTGCCTGTGCGGGAATCTCATGGGCTCTATGCTGTTTGCAGATATCAGACGGTCGGCTCTTTCTCCTGCTATGCAGTATATATCCCTGTCCAGCGCCATCATATTCACATC
Organism: uncultured bacterium; assembly: GCA_964403465.1. Lineage (GTDB taxonomy): Bacteria > Ratteibacteria > UBA8468 > B48-G9 > JAFGKM01 > JAFGKM01. The sequence continues at coordinate 15,423 of CAYOFY010000001.1, read as the reverse complement.
CCCGCCCTGGTGGTCTATGTGTCTGCCCATCAGATTTATCCGTCCCGGTGCTCTTGTTACCACGACCGGATTATTTCCGAATCTCGCCATGTATTCTTTCATTGCGTTGATGAGCATCAGTCTTTTTTTGTCTGTGCCAGGATAGGCGGTTCCGTAGATGCCATGGAAATACTTCAAGGATGAAAGGGAATCTGTCTCCAGATGTCTGAGCCAGTCCAGCGGTTTGCGAATTGACTGCGGTCTCTCTCTCAGGTATACAACCTCTTTTGCGGCAAGAACAGTCTCTATTTTTGTCAACTCTTCCGGTGTATTGAAAGTCATCAACTGATTGGTGTTGTTCAGGGGCAGAACCGTAACCTTTGCTCCGCCTTTTGCCAGTATTCCTACGACGTCCGTCAGATATTCTTCCTTCTGGGCATTGTCATCTTTGAGAGATTTCAGAGAAGAAATGAATTTTTCCCTCTTGAACAGATAAACCGAAAGATTTGCGTATCTGGCGTTTGAGATACACCCGGGGTCAATTTCCATGCCGTTAACAGTCAGGGAATAATCATCGGGTGAAATAAATTCCTTCATGATCTCGGCAGTTATGGATTTACCCCTTTTGACCCTTTCCCATAATGGACCAAGGGCAATGCCGGCTTTGTGTTCATCTGGAAGGTATGAAAAAACTATTTTCTCTGCATCTTCTGCGGATAATGGTTTTGTGGAAACCTGTTCCTGAAATTTCTTCAGGATCTTGTTACGGGATATGTCCGGAACCTCCAGGATACCCAGGATTTTCCCCTTCTTGTAAAGAACACGTCCTGAATTTTTGAAACCGGATGCGTTACCGACAATAAAAGTCAAATCGCTGTCCGTTTCATAGAATCTGTCAATAAGTTTTTTCAGAATTCCTTTTTCAATAACCTTATCTCCTGCCATAACCAGCACGTCATCTATATCAGGTATCGTTACCATTATCTCTGCGGCGGTCTTTGCCGCATTACCGGTACCCCGGGTTTGTTGCTGGTAACAAAAATAGTGTATGCCGGGGGCCGAAGAAACGGTTTGCATCAACTGTTCGGCCAGATGCCTTATCACTATGAAATGTGAATGAATACCGCAACTATGAAGAGTTTCAATGGTCCTGTTTATGACAGGTTTTCCGCCCAGGGGAAAGCATACCTTGTGAACAGAGGAACAGCGCATTCTCGTCCCCTTGCCTGCTGCCATTATGACTGATGCGATATGCCTTTTCACTTTTATGTTTGTATGACTGTGTCAGATCTTTTCCGAGTAAAATACCCTGTAAGCAAGATATGTGGAGTATATATCTGCCTTACTGGTCAGTTCATAGGGGGCGTGCATTGACAGAACTCCGGTTCCGCAGTCAACCGTATCCATGTTATATCTGGCAATATAGGTAGCGATGGTTCCGCCTCCGCCCTGTTCTATTTTTCCTATCTCGCCTGGTTGCCATACGATCCCGTTTTCATCGAAGATTTTTCTTATATAGGCAATATATTCTGCCGGCGGTTCAATGCTGCCGCCTTTCCCTCTGCCTCCAGTTATCCTGGTGAGTATAACGCCGCATCCAAGTCGGGCCGTATTTCTGGGGTCAGTCACTTCCTTGTAATTCGGGTCAAATATGGTATCAACATCTGCGGAGATTGCCCTGGAATTCTGCATGGCGGATTTGAAGTCCTTCGCGGCCAGGCCGGATTTTTCCAGCACCTCCTCAATCAAAAACCTGAAAAATTCCGACTGGGCGGAGGTTGAGCCGCGGCTGCCTATCTCTTCCTGGTCAACAAGAATGCAGAAGGTGGTCTGTTCAGGTTTTTCTACGGACAGCATTGCTTCCATGCCCGTGTACGCACAGACACGGTCGTCCTGTCCGTATCCAAGAATCATGCTTCTGTCAAACCCGGCATCTTTCAATTTCCCGGCCGGAACAAACTGAAATTCACTGCTGATAAAATCGGCCTCTTCAATTCCGTAAGAATCTTTCAAAATCTTCAGGATATTATTTTTTGTTTTTTCTTTCTTCTGTCTGACATCCGGAATACTTCCCACAATGATGTTCAGGTTTTCACCGGGGAACCCTTCTTCTATGGTTTTCTTTGCCTGATCTTTTCCCAGATGGGGAAGAAGGTCGGTTATATTGAATACGGGGTCACTATCACGTTCTCCGATCTCTATCTCTTTGCTCTTCCCGTTCTTGAAAACTACTGTACCATGTATTGCAAGGGGAATGGTAAGCCACTGATATTTCTTAATCCCGCCATAGTAACATGTTTTCAGAAGACATATGTTTTCATCCTCGTAAAGAGGGTTTGCTTTCAGGTCAAGGCGCGGGGAATCTATGTGGGCCACGATAAACCTGCATCCTGAATCAAGGGATTTCTTACCTATCTTCCCGAGTGCTATCACTTTTCCTTTGTTGACCATGTAAAATCTGTCGCCTGCAAGAAGCTTTTTGAAAGCATTCAGGGGCTTAAACCCCTCTTTTTCTGCCCTGTCCGCACATCCTTTGACGAACTTCCTTTCGGTCTTGTTCTTTGAAAGAAATTCTTTGTAGCCCTCACAGAATTTCTCTGCATCTTTTCTTATTTTTTCGTTCCATATTTCCCAACCTGTTTTTCTTTCCATGGCCTCTCCTTTGCTGCTTGCGTTTTCGTCAATGCGAGGCCTGTCTTGCGGAACATGCTCATAGATTACCGGGTTGGTTTTGACAGCTCGCAATGACACTCGGTGGGCAGTATTTCCATCCTGCAATATGCCTTGGTATCATTGTAATTGAGAGGCGGTTTCAAGTCAAATTGCTTTGCCATCCCCTCTTGAGTTGATTGACATCCAGAATGAGATTTTTGAAGAAAAGATAGACTGTCAGGGGAAAGATGATTATGATCAGCCGGTTGCGGGTAAACGCATCAGCGAAGCGTAGATGGAGTACGTACAGGAAAGCCCTTGTCATTCCGCAGCCCGGGCACTCCCTGCCGAATATGTTTCTATAAAGGCAAATCTGCGGGAGAGATTCAAGACTTTCAGGAGGAATGACAAAAAGTATCGCCGGAATCAAGAGATACAGGAACAATATTCTTATCAGGATTCTTCTTCTTTTCATCTCCGCCTATCTTCTCACCAGCTTATTTCCGTCGCTGTCCTTATAAGCATCCGTGGCTATGAGTATGACATCCACGAGCCACCAGATACCGCATCCGCCGCAGGTCAGAAGTTTCAATATGCCAAGTCCGACATATCCCGTGTAGAATCTATCCACTCCGAAATATCCGGTGAATACGGATAGCAGAAGTGTGGCAAGCCAGTCTTTTCCTTCTTCTGACTGCTGAAGACGCCTCCCGCATTTTACACATATCTCGGCATTCGGGTCGGTCGGAACTCCGCAATAACGGCAATATTTCCTGCCTTTTGCCGGGGGTACCCCGCACGCAACACATACAATAGTCTTATCGTCTATTTCTTTTCCACAGTTTCTGCAGTACATTTTACCTCCTTTATCCCGCTTGCCCCGTCCTTTCAAAAGCGTGAGATGTGAAATGTAAGATGTGAAATGACATTTCTTGTCATTGCGAGCCCCGTTCTTTGGGGCGTGGCAATCCGGCGCTTTTTGTCGTTGCGAGCGTCTTGTGCGTGGCAGTCTCTGCCTTTTTTACGTCTCACTTTTCACTTCTCACGTTTCACCCTCCAGTGAGGGGTTCATTATTTTGCTTTTATGCTTCAGTCCTTTCTTGTGCAAATAGTTTAAAACATATTTCCAAAAAGGTAAAATAAGGATGGAAGGGAGGGAATTTATGGAAAAGGTCATAAGAAAGAGCGAGTTGAAGGTTTCAATGAAAGACAGGATCGGGGCAACTGCCGACCTCTCAAAAATGATTTCCGAAAAAGGTCTGAATATAGAGGATATCTGCGTTTATACGACAGGAGGGGACGCGGTTTTTTACATTGTGACGGATGATAATAAGAAACTCAGCGGGATTCTGTTTGAAAAGGGATATAAATTTGAGGAGAGAGAAGTTGTCATGCTTTCGCTTGAAAACCGCCCTGGCGCATTGCAGGAGGTGGCGGACAAACTCAAACAGGAAAATATAGACATCAAGTATCTGTACGGAACCACGGCAGGCAAGGGAGCAAATACAACAATAATATTTTCTTCCAGCGATGATGAAAAGGCAGTTGAAGTCCTGAAATTCATGTTATCACTTTCCAGCTGGGCAAGGTAGCATCTTTTCTATATCCGCTCTCCATGGAGGACTTCTTTCAAGGATTTCTTTCGCGGAGACGGGATTTCTTCGGGATAGCCGATGGGTATGAGACTCACAAGTTTATAACCCTGAGGCATATTCAACATAATTCTTATCTTCTCTGCATAAGGTTTCTTGTCTCCAGCAACCCAGCAACTGCCGAGTCCGTATGCCTTTGCGGCAAGAAGCACATATGTTGTGGCTGCCGACCCGTCTTCAAGATAGTATTTCGTATCTTCGCAGAAAACGGCTATGCACACAGGAGCGTCGGCGATAAATTTCCCGTAGTCCGCCACACCCGCGATTCTCTTCCTTTCCGACGCGTCTGTTATGACCACAAATTTCCATGGCTGGATATTTATGGCAGTGGGAGCAAACCTCGCGCAGTCTATGATGTCCATTATTACGTTTTCAGGGACTTCCTTTTCTTTGTATCTTCGCACGCTCCTGCGTTCCTTCAGTACCTGCAATGCCTCTTTTTTTGTTGATTCCACGATACCTCCTGTTCTTCCTCAGAAAAATAATATTCTGCCGGTTGTTTATCTGTTTCACGTCAATACTCTATACCCCTGCGTGCCTTCACGGCAGGAAATGGATGTTTCACTTCCTTCATATCTGTTATTATGTCTGCTATGTCAATAATTCTGTCGGTGGCATACCTTCCGGTAAGGATAATCTCGGAGTGCACAGGTCTCTCGCCGATCAATTCCAGTACTTTTTCCTCTCCTATGAATTTATCCCTGATTCCGATGAGAATTTCATCAAGTATTATTACGTCATAATGATTCTGTCTTATCCTGCTCACCACCCCTGTCTTCCATGTTCTTTCAAATTGTTCTCGGTATTTCTTCAGGTCTTCCCTTGAAAAATACTGAAAGCGGGGATGCATCGGTGCAAGATTGTACGTATGGATATTCCTTGTCCTGTTCATGACTGCCAGTTCACCGGAAAACGGTTTCTTGAAAAACTGGAAGAACCCGACCTTCAATCCTGCTCCTGCGGCTCTCACCGCCAGACCGACCGCAGCGGTGGTTTTTCCCTTGCCATCTCCGGTATAGACATGGACCAATCCCTGTTTCAGTCTGTACGGGAAACTTTTTGATTCTCTCCTTTCCATTATCTCTTCAGAATTACGGGTTTGCCTGTTTCAGCCGAACGGTAGATGCCTTCGATTATACCGACAACGGAGAGTATTTCCTCTCTCTTTGTTATGGGGTTCCTGTCCTCTCTTATACATTCCACAAAATGATTAACCTCTTCCTGATACATGTCAGAACCTGGCATGTTTGGCATTATATCTGCCAGAACACCATTATTCTCGGAATATATTCTTACGGGGTTTTTGACATCAAGTGGATCCGGCATCTGCGCCCCGGCTTTGGTGCCGAACAGACTCGCTCTTGAACCTGTTTCAGAATTACCGGCCCAGCTTGCCTCGATAAACAGGGTTGCTCCATTTGAAAGTTTTATAAACCCGGACGCAAGTTCTTCCACTTCCATCCCGCCTGTGTTTTTGTCCCCTTTTCTTGTCTCCATGGGAGGCCATCCGCCGTCAACGGCTCTATCCCTGAATTTGCTGTAGACTGAACCGCTTATTGTCTCCGGCATCGGAGCTCCAGCAAGGTAAATCACCAGGTCAAGCATGTGAACCCCGACGTCCATCATTGGACCTCCTCCCGCGAGTTTCTTGCTTGTAAACCAGGAACCCAGCCCGGGAATTCCCCTCCTTCTCAGGTACCCGGCCTTCATATAATAAATCTCACCGAAGTCACCCCGTTCTATCATGGGTTTGAGGACCTTTGCCTCGCCTGAAAATCTTCTCGGAAAGGCCGCCATAAATTTCTGCCCTGATTTTTCTGCAGTCGCAAGAACTTTTTCCGCTTCCGCGCTCGTGAGACATACGGGTTTTTCACATAGTACATGCAGTCCTGATTTCATAGCTTTGATTGACTGTTCCGCGTGCAGGGCGTTCGGAGAACATATGACCACTGCATCCAGATCCTGTTCAATCAGTCTTTCCCATTCAGTGAAACTCTGTTTTATCTCAAACTTTCTTGCCACGTATTCAAGCTTGTCTTTGTTAATGTCGCAGATTGCCGCAACCTCCACGCTTTCCACCTTCCTGAAAGAGGGGATATGTACAGCCTGTGTTATTCCTCCCGCTCCTATTATTCCAACTCTCAGTTTTTTCATCTTCCTGTTCCCTTTCCCTCCTTACCACGATAATTAGAATTTCTTGTTCATTACCCGTGCCACAGGTTTTATCTCATCCATGAACTCTGCAAACATTTCAGGGGTCAATGACTGAAAACCGTCGGAAAGAGCCTCTTCCGGCTTTGGATGCACCTCTATCATGAGCCCATCGGCACCTGCCGCTATGGCGGCCTTGCTCATGGGGGTTACCAGATCTCTCCTTCCCGTTCCGTGACTCGGGTCAACAAATACCGGCAGATGGGACTCCTTCTTTAAGACGGCGACAGCCGTAAGGTCAAGTGTATTTCTTGTGAAATCGGAATCAAATGACCTTATGCCCCTTTCGCAGAGTATCACATTTTTGTTTCCCTCTTTCAGTATATACTCGGCGCAATTCAGAAACTCCGATATGGTTGCCGAGAAAGACCTTTTGAGAAGGACCGGCCTGCTGCTTTTGCCCACCCTCTGAAGCAACCTGTAGTTAAACATATTTCTTGCTCCTATCTGAAGGATGTCCGCTATCGCTGCGGTTCTGTCAACGTCTTCAGGGGAAAGCACCTCGGTTACAACAGGCATTCCTGTTTTCTCTTTCACTTCCTTCAGGATCTGCAGTCCTTCAAGTCCCAGACCGGAAAAGGAATAGGGAGACGTCCTGGGTTTGAAAACTCCGCCTCTCAGAATCCTTGCTCCGGATTTCCTGATACGTTCGGCGGTGTTCAAAAGTTGTTTCTTGCTTTCAACTGAACAGGGACCCGCTATAATCGTAAGACTGTCTCCTCCTATGTCAAGAGCATCGGTTTTTATAACGGTGTCCTGCGGATGAAATTCACGGCTTGCCAGTTTGTATCCCTTCAGGATGCTGATTACCTGTGCCACACCCGGGAGAATCTTGAAGACTTCATCCGATATGTCCCGTGTATCCCCGATAATGCCGATTATGGTTTTTTCAGTCCCCCTGCTCAGGTTGATGTCAAAGCCCAGGCCTTTTATCTTTTTTATGACTGTACTTATCTGTTTTTCCGTGGCTCCGGAACCCATTATTATTATATCAGCCATTCTGGCAACTCCTTCCTGCGGTCAGGTCTGGTCAGACATTCTTGCCGCCTGTCGGGTAAGACCCGAGAATTTTCAGGAACGCGCTTTCCTTCTCAAGCCTTGAAAGGGCTTTCTTGACCGGCGCATCGTCCTTGTGTCCTATGAAGTCAAAGAAGAAGATGTAATCCCATGCTTTCTTCTTGCTGGGACGTGATTCAATCCTCGTAAGATTGATACGGTTTTCCCTGAAAGGCAGAAGGATGTCGTGCAATGCGCCAACCTTGTCTTTTATTGACAGCAGTATTGATGTCTTGTCCTGTCCGGTCTTTCCGGTGAAAGATGTACCTATCACGAGAAATCTTGTGATATTCTCACTGTAATCCTCTATCTTCTCGGCCAGCACGCCTATATCGTAAATGCTGGAGGCAGTCAACGAACCTATTGCAGCAGCGTTTTTCTCCGCTTTCACTTTCTTTGCAGCAGCGGCCGTGCTTTCGGTTTCTATGATTTTGACATCAGGTATATTATCCATTATCCAGTTCCAGCACTGTGCTATTGCCTGCGGATGCGAAAAAATCTTCCTGACCTTTGACAGAGAGGTTTCCCTGGAAAGCAGGTAGTGATGAATATCAAGCAGTATCTCGGAAGTTATCTTCAGGTTGCTCTCCACGAACATATCAAGCGTATGTGTCACGACTCCCTCGGTGGAATTTTCCACAGGGACAACCCCGTAATCCGCCCTGCCCTTCTCCACTTCGCGGAATACGTTATCTATTGTCTTGCAATGCAGATACTCGCTCTTCTCTCCGAATTTTTTGAGCGCCGCCTGGTGTGCGAACGTCCCCTCAAGACCGAAATATGCTATATGCATGGGTCTGACCATTCCCCTGTATATCTTGAACAATGTGCCCATTATCAGTTCAATATCTTCTCCTGTCAGCGGCCCTCTGTTTTTTGAAGAAAGGTCATCTATGATCTTTCTCTCCCTTGAAGGGTCAAAAGGTGGAAGGTTATGCAGGTTCTTGACCTCCGCTATCTCCCGCACCTTCTTTGCCCGCAAGTTCAGAAGGTCAAGTACCGTCCTGTCTATATCGTCTATCTTTTTTCTGATATCATTAAGGTTTTTCATTCTGTCCCATCTCCTTTAACAGTCTTGTCACTTCTTCTGGCTTTATCACCACTCCTGTTTTCACTGTTCCGATGTCCCTGACCATGACAAACCTTATATTGCCCCGCCTTGCTTTCTTGTCATATTGAAGGAAATCAGGCAACCTTTCTGTTTTCACGGTCTGGAATGAAAACGGCAGCCTGCATTTTTTTACAATCTCTCTTATGTCGGAGTAAACCTCTCTCCTGCATATGCCGAGCCGCCACGAAAAATAACCTTCCCCGACCATTCCCAGAGCAACGGATTCGCCGTGACTCAGTTTCGGGAAATGCGCAATTTCAATTGCATGTCCGAGCGTATGTCCGAAATTCAGTATCTCCCTCAATCCTTTTTTCTCTTTCTCGTCTTTCTCCACGACATCTCTTTTAATCAGGATACTTTCCTCAATAAGCCGGGGAAGATATTTCCTTATGCCGGTGAAAGAAACGCTGTCCAGTATGCCAAATATCTTTCTGCTCTTTATTACCCCGTATTTTATTATTTCGGCCAGGCCCTGTTTCAACTCTATTTCCGGCAATGTCTGCAGTGTTTTGAAATCCATATATACGAAGGATGGCTGATAGAAACTTCCGACAAGATTCTTCCCGAAAGGCAGGTTAACGCCGGTCTTACCACCTATTGAGGCATCAACCTGAGCCAGCAAAGTGGTCGGAACGGCGATGAAATTGATTCCTCTCATGTAGATGGATGCTGCAAAACCTCCCAGGTCGCTCGCTACTCCTCCTCCAAGCGTCAGAAGCGTATCGTCCCTGCCCATCCGGTTTTTTGCGCATGCCTCCATTATTTCGTAAATCTTCCTGAGGCTTTTTACTTCTTCGCCGGGCTTTACCAGAAAGTCAATGACCTCCCTGCCTGTTCCTGTGACAGCTTTCTCAATGGCACGGCCATAACGGGGAAATACATTACTATCAGTCAGAAGCATCACCTTTTTGCCGTAATTCCTTTTATCCATCCTGCTGCCGAGTTTCTCTATGGGATATCCTGCATAAATAAAATAGCTGTCTTCACCAAGATTCATCCTGATCTTTTTCATATCTAAAGATTATATATTAAAAAGCGATGGTTCACAAAATATGCGACTTTCCGGGAAACCTTGCAGGTTTTGTCTTCATGGCTTTCTTGTGTTATTATTTATGGGTGAATTTAATTGTGGAAAAAACTGATAGGTTGAGAGGAGAGGTCCTTATTCCCGGCTCGAAATCCCACACGATAAGAGGTGTGGTTATGGGTTCACTCGCAGGGGGCATATCCAGGATAAAAAACCCTCTGGATTCCGCGGATACAATGACATCAGTAAATGCATGCAGGAAGCTGGGGGCGAATATAGATACCTCAGGTAATACCTGGACAATCAGTGGTTTCGGAGGTCAACCGTGCAATCCGGGAACGACTCTGAATATGGCGAATTCAGGGACATCCATGAACCTGGTCACCGGCGTGGTATCCCTCGGCGAGACCGAAGTTACTCTGGACGGCGACGAATCGTTGAGATCAAGGCCCATACAGCCATTGCTGGATGCTTTGAATATTCTCGGGGCGCAGGCGGTATCCGTCAGGAATAACGGGAATCCACCCGTAAGGGTGAAAGGAAGAATAAAAGGAGGCAGAACGAGGGTTAACGGAATAAGTTCACAGTATGTATCCTCGCTGTTGATATCAACCCCGCTTGCGGATGAGGATACGGAGATAGATGTTGTGAATGTCCATGAAATTCCATACATAGAGATGACGTTGAAATGGCTGGATGAACAGGGAATTATATACGGCAGAAACAGCGAGTGCACACATTTCAGGATAGAAGGCAGGCAGAGATACAGGCCTGTGGAGAAGACGATTCCCGCGGACTGGAGTTCCGCAACGTTCCTGCTCGTTGCCGGCGCGATTACAGGCTCTGATATCCTGCTGAAAGGGCTGGATATGAATGATGTCCAGGGCGACAAGACGATTGTTGAACATCTGAGGAAGATGGGTGCGGAGATAAAGCCGGAAAAGGGAGGTATAAGAATCAGGGGTGCTGAACTGCACGGGACGGAACTGGACTTGAACAGCACTCCCGATGCATTGCCTGCACTGGCTGTTCTGGGTTGTTTTGCCGAAGGGGCAACCAGACTTTGCAATGTTGCGCATGCACGGATAAAAGAGACCGACAGGATAAAGGTGATGGCGGAAGAACTGTCAAAGATGAACGCCGAAGTTGAGGAGATGAAGGACGGACTGATAATCCGGAAGAGCGTTTTGAAAGGAACGGAGGTCAACGGGTATTACGACCACAGGGTAATCATGTCGCTGGCTCTTGCGGGATTGATTGCGGAAGGCACCACTAAAATAACGACTGCCGAGGCAGTCAACGTGACATTCCCTGATTTCGTGGATTTGATGAAGGGTCTGGGAGCAAACATAAAAACGGAGGAATAACATGCTGGGAAATACCTTTGGAAGGATATTCCGTGTCACAACCTGCGGGGAATCGTACGGAAAGGGAAAGGGCTCTGCTCTTGCGGTCATTGTTGACGGCGTCCCGCCGGGATTGAGACTCACGAGAGATGTGATACAGAAGGAACTGGACAAGCGGAAGCCCGGCCGCGGGAAACTCAACAGCCCCAGGAAAGAGACCGACCAGTGCGAGATATTCGCCGGCATCGGGCAGGACGGAGTAACCACCGGAGCGCCCGTGGGAATAATCATTTACAACGTTGATACCCAGAAGATTCACGTTGAACAGTACAGGGCATACAGGGATATATTCAGGCCGGGCCATGCCACCTACTCCTTCTTTCTGAAATACGGCGAGGCGCAGGACTGGTGCGGCGCAGGAAGGTCATCAGGCAGGGAAACCGTCGGGAGGGTTGCAGGAGGAGCTGTTGCCAGGTTCATCCTTGGGCGGGAAAAGATAGAGATTCTGGGATATACGAAAGAATGCATGGGGATAAAGGCGAAGGACATGACATGGGAGGAGATAAGGAAGAACTACAGGAAGAACGAGATCAACTGTCCCGATCTTGAAGCGGCGAAGAGGATGGAAAAGCGGGTACTGGAAATAAAGGATGAAGGGGATACTGCCGGAGGCATTATAGAATTGATTGCTCACAATGTTCCTCCTGGATTGGGAGAGCCTGTCTTTGACAAACTGAATGCAGTTATTGCCCACGCCCTATGCAGCATCGGCGCGGTGAAAGGCATAGAGTTCGGTGCCGGGTTCAAGGTGGGCAGCATGAAGGGTTCCGAGAACAACGACCAGCCCTATATGACGAAGGATGGCAAGGTCAGGTTCAGGACGAACAACGCCGGAGGATTCTTGGGCGGCATTTCAAACGGAGAGGATGTCATCGTGAGAATAGCGGTAAAACCAACCCCTACGATATCAATAGAGCAGACCTCCATAAACATGAAGAAAATGAAGGAGGAGAAGCTGAAGCCCATCACGAGGAGAGACCCGACGCTGGTAGCGAGAATCTATGCCGTTGCCGAAGCGATGATGGCCATAGCCATTTTGGATTCTCTATACCTGGCAAGAGCCTACGACTCCCTCGCCAAACTTGACAAAAAGTGGCTGCGCCTTAAACAGTAGCGGTGCCCTACCCTCTTTTCCCTCTACCCTTCGGGGAGAGAGATAGGATGAGGGGTGATTGCAGCGGTGCATTCATGCCACTCTCATTGTCATCCTGAACTTGATTCAGGATCTATATTTTTAGCGGTGCGATTCATCCCGTAGAACGGTTCAAGTCGCACTCTCTTTTCTTTGTCATTGCGAGCCCCGTAATGGGGGGCGCGGCAATCTCTAATTATCCTTGGCGCAATTTTTAGGGGGAAGGTCCATACTGCTTTCAAGAAATTTCAGGTACGGGGGTGGAATTTCTTATAGAGCGACTTGATATGTTTTTTATCTATATGTGTGTAAATCTCTGTTGTAGCGAGGGTTTTGTGGCCAAGGAGTTCCTGCACTATCCTCAGGTCAAGACCTCCTTCAAGCAGGTGCGTGGCGAATGAATGCCTCAGGGTGTGGGGATAAACATTCTTGCCGGTGTATGATAATGCGTTCAATTTTTTTATCAGTTTCCAGATGGACTGCCTTGAGATTTTTCCTCCCCTGTTGTTCACGAAAAGATAGGGCGATGCCGCCGCCTTTTTCATTTTGTTCCGTGCCTCAAGATAGCGTTGCGTGGCGGCGAGGGAATTCCTATTCATGAAAACGATACGTTCCCTGCTTCCCTTGCCGGTTATTCTTATGGAGTTTTTTTCAAAGTTGATGTCAGCGATTCTTATTCCGGACGCCTCGGAAACTCTCAACCCGGCTCCGTAGATCAGTTCAATCATCGCAAGGTTGCGGATGTTATCTCTTGTTCCGGTGATGTTTTTTATCAAAAGATTTACCTCGTCTTTGTTGAGAACCTCCGGAAGTGTCCTGTGGACTTTCGGGGATTCTATGAGTGGAAGGGAATCTGTTTTCATGATGCCCTGACCGGCCAGGAATTTATAAAAATTCCTGACGGAGGAAAGAGTTCTTACAATCGTGGAGGAAGAAAGCCCCTGTTTTTTCAGGAAGAGAATGAAGGATATTATTTTTTCGCTGTCCAGTCCGGCAAGTCTGTAGTTATTGACATGCAGGAAATTCAGCAATTTCTTAAGATCTTCGGAGTATGCGGCAACGGTGTTCCTTGAAAGGTTGCGTTCAACCTGAAGATGCTGCAGGAAATAATCCTTCAGTTCTTTCGGTTCTTTCATTTACAGTCTGTTGAAGTCCTGCTCGGTTATGATCCTGACCTTCAGTTCCCTCGCAACGTCCAGTTTTGAGCCCGGGTTGTCTCCGCATATCAGATAATCGGTGTTTCTTGATACGGAGCCGGCAACCCTCCCGCCCTGCTTTTTTATCAGGGATGTTATGGAATCTCTTGTGTAACCGGAAAGGGTACCCGTTATGACAAAGGTGAGCCCGGCAAACCTGTCGCTTTTTGCCGCCCTGCCCTGTTCCATCTTCACCCCGGCTTCCCTGAGTTTCTTCAGAACACGAATATTTTCTTCCGTCCTGAAAAAATTCACTATGCTTTTTGCCATGACAGGGCCGATTTCGCTTATTGAAGAGAGTGTTTCCTCGTTCGCTTCTGCAAGTTCTTTGATTGAGCCGAATCTCTCAGCGATTATCTCGCTTGCATGAATGCCTATGTGTCTTATCCCCAGGGCAAATATAAGATTTGCAAGCGGTCTCTTCCTGCTCCTGTCAATGGCCGATATGAGGTTGGCTGAGGATATTTCGGCCATTCTTTCCATTTCCATCAGTTTTTCGTAGGTGATGTTTTTGTATATATCCCCATAGTCGGAGAGCAGTCCCCTGTCCACGAATATATCAACCCATCTTTCTCCCAGCCCTTCTATGTCCATGGCATCCCTTGAGGTGAAATGGATTATTCGCTCCTTGACCTGGGCGGGACATCGGACATTCGGGCATCTCAGTGCCACACCTTCCTCGTCTTTCACAACCTTTCCTCCGCATACCGGGCATTCATGCGGCACGGGTATGTTTTTTTCGCCCCCGCTCCTTTTTTCCGGGATTGGCTTCACTATCTTGGGAATTATTTCCCCGCCTTTTTCTATGAAGACCCTGTCGCCGATTTTGACTCCCAGGCGTCTTATCTCGTCAAAGTTGTGCAGGGTCGCCCTGGAAACTGTTGTGCCGCTTACCTCGACCGGCTCAAGCATGGCAACGGGCGTGAGCGTTCCTGTCCTTCCCACCTGGATATGCACTTCTTTGAGCGTCGTCTCCGCCTGTTCCGCAGGGAATTTGTATGCGACAGCCCACCTGGGGGATTTTGAGGTTGTACCGAGTCTTTCCTGCAGGGAGAGGGAATTGACCTTTATCACCATGCCGTCAATATTGTAAGGGAGGTCGGCCCGTTTGTTCTGCCATTCGTTGCAGTAACTCAGGGCTTCCTCAATGTTTCCTGCCAGTTTCCTATGCGGGTTCACGGGAAATGAAATCTCTTTCAGGAATTCAAGCATTTCCCAGTGGGAGGCGATGTTGTTTTTCGTCATGCCCTGGTATGCGAATAACTGAAGGTTCCTTCCAGCAACAATCTTTGGGTCCAGGAGTTTCAGTGAACCGGCGGTTGCATTCCTCGGGTTTGCAAAGAGCGTCTCCCCGCTGCTTTTCTTTTCCTCGTTAATCCTCGCAAAGATATCCTTGCGCATGTAGACCTCGCCTCTTGCTTCAAGGGGTTTTCTATACGGAATAAGGACGGGCAGCGTCTTTATCGTTCTCAGGTTCTGCGTGATGTCATCGCCCTGCCACCCGTCTCCACGCGTCACTCCACGGATAAATTCCCCGTTCTCGTACAGGAGAGCGACGGCAACGCCGTCGTATTTCAATTCAACCACGTATTCTATCTCTCCTCCGGCACCTGCGTTCTTTCTTACGCGGCCGTCAAAATCCAGGAGTTCCTCCCTTGAGTAGGTGTTGTCAATGCTGAGCATGGGGACCTTGTGCTGGACGGACGAGAATTGTTTCAGCGGTTCGCCCCCGACCTTCATTGTCGGGGAATCAGCGGCCCGGTACCGGGGATATGTTTTTTCCAGTTCAGTAAGTTCTCTGTATATCCTGTCATATTCAGCGTCGGTTACGACAGGGTTGTTCTCCACGTAATACATGTAATTATAATAGTTAAGTAATCTGACAATTTTCTCTATCTTCTTCTGGATTTTCAGGTCACCCATTTCTCATCTCCCAATATAAATTATACCATATTTTGCATCCAGCTTAACACACCTGTTTCCCAGGAGCATAGAAAAAAA